>CAZIDT010000130.1:0-5012 GCA_964537855.1 uncultured Nitrosomonas sp. | reverse complement strand
AGTATTCTGAGCGTTATACTCAGTACGATAAGAATAGCAAGATTAGTTGCTATAAATAACAGTATGCGTTTCATAACATATCACCTATTTAATCTTCAGATAAAAATTATTGGAATCATCTACATTTTTTTGGTTCAATTTGACCGAGTTGTAGATAGGGGCGAGTGACTATTTTATCAAGCGCAGTAACTAAAGAGAAACAGTTCATGCCTCAAAATAAAACTAAGCAGGTTGTTGAGGTACAATACTGATCAATGATTAAAGATAACACTGATTTTTAAGATGATGGAGATCGAATGAGTCAACAACCTGTTGTGGTGATAGGGAGTGGGTTAGCTGGTTATGGGGTAGCTCGGGAGCTACGTAAACTCAATTCGGAAATACCGATTACGATGTTATCAGCAGACCATGGCGGTTTTTATTCCAAACCCATGTTATCGAATGCGATAGCAACGGGTAAAACCCCTGAATCGATTTTGAATTCTAGTGCCGAGCAAATGGCTAATCAACTGCATATCGCGATTCGATCTCAGACGAGGGTTAGTGCGATTGATCCTGTTCAAAAGACTATTGTACTAGAGGATGGTGAGCGCGTAGGTTACGAACAGTTGGTGCTTGCTATGGGTGCAGACCAAATTCGCTTACCCTTGCAAGGAGATGGTGTCGCGAGTGTATTAACCGTCAATGATTTGGATGACTATCGCCAATTTAGGCTAGCATTAACAGGAAAGAAGCGGATTGCTATCTTAGGTGCAGGCTTGATTGGTTGTGAATTTGCCAATGATTTGATAAGCGCAGGATATGAAGTGCATGTGATTGATATCAGCACGCAACCCCTGGGTCGTTTGTTGCCGGTAGAAGGCGGGTGTTTCTTGCATGATAAGTTAGCAGCAATTGGGATTAAGTTTCATTTAAAGACGATTACCCAGCGAATTGATCAAATGGGGGATCGATTAAGTTTAGCGTTTGATGATGGATCCAAGCTTGAAGTTGATTTGATTTTATCTGCTGTAGGTTTACGCCCTCGTACTGATCTGGCCAAGGCTGCAGGCATTGAGGTAAATCGCGGAATCGTGACGGATCGTTATCTCCAAACGCGTACATTCCATATCTACGCACTCGGAGATTGTGCTGAAGTAGAAGGAAAAGTTTTACCATTTATTATGCCGATCAGTCATGCATCCCGCGCTTTGGCGGCTACGCTAAATGGCACGCCAACTTTATTGCGTTATCCTGCAATGCCGGTATTAGTTAAAACACCCGCATGCCCGACGATTGTTTCACCCCCTGATCCCAATAAAGAGGGTGAATGGCGTGTCGAAAAAACGGCGAATGGAATCAAAGCATTGTTTCAAGATATTTCAGGGAGTTTGCTAGGTTTTGCACTATTAGGTGATGCAACTCAGGAAAAAAATGCGTTAATACCATTGCTTCCCCCAGTGCTTGACTAAAATTATCAATACGGGTTGATCAAAAGTCTGTATTCAAGTTGGCTAGAGTCAAATTAAAGTATTCTGAGATCCTGTCACTGATGTTAATGCAATTAAATAAGCTTTTGGGTGGTTATTCAGGGATGCTAAGCTCCTCAAATCCTTTGCTGGATTATGATGCTTAGGAGTATATCCGGGTGGAGTCCAATTCCAGTTTCAGCTCCACCTGAGCTTCGATGGTGGCTACTAAATCAGAGTTCACTGACTGACTTAATCAAGCAGCGCTGCGATCGGTTTCGAGTCGAACCAACTTTTCAATCGCTTGCTGCAGCGTGCCATGATGAAATAACGACGATTAATTTGCGACGTAATGAAGCAGCATTGATCCGTGAAGTTTACTTATATTGTGGCAATAGGCCTGTGGTGTATGCGCACTCAGTGATTGCACGTAAACATTTGCGGGGTGCTTGGCGTGGGCTGAGTCGATTGGGAAATCAATCACTCGGTTCATTATTATTCAGCAATCCCTTGATTAAGCAGCAGGATCGTTTTAGTTTCAGACAACTTAATGATCACCATTTACTTTATCATCGGGCTTGCCAAAGATTATTGACTACTAAACCCAGTCGATTATGGGCGAGACGCAGGCCTTTTTCGCTTTATGGTCAACCTATTCTTGTGACCGAAATTTTTTTACCAGCCATTTTAGAACTATGAGTTTTCTCACCCAAGAACGCCTTATTGCTTATGTGCGATTAATTCGATTGGATAAGCCGATTGGAATCCTGCTATTACTTTGGCCAACGTTATGGGGTATTTGGCTAGCAGCGGATGGGATGCCGGATTTAATGATCTTAACTATCTTTATCCTGGGAACGATATTGATGCGTTCAGCTGGTTGTGCCATCAATGATTTTGCGGATCGGCGCATTGACCCCCACGTTGAACGAACCAAAAATCGACCATTGGCTGCAGGGGTCATCACTTCGAAAGAGGCGTTGGGAATTGCGATAGGGTTGAGTTTTTGTGCATTTCTTTTAGTTTTACCACTCAATACGTTAACGTTACAGCTTTCTATTTTTGCACTATTCCTTGCAGGAACTTATCCATTTACAAAACGTTTTTTCGCGATGCCGCAAGCTTATCTGGGGATTGCGTTTAGTTTTGGTATTCCGATGGCCTTTGCCGCACAGACAGGAGAATTACCACCGATTGCTTGGATATTATTGATTGCCAACGTGTTCTGGGTCATCGCCTATGATACGGAATATGCCATGGTTGATCGTGCAGATGATCTTAAAATTGGAATTAAAACATCCGCGATTACACTGGGTCGCTTCGATGTATTCGGTATTATGGTGTGCCACATCGTTTTTCTTGGAATGATGAGCTATGTGGGGTGGTTATTGCAGCTGGGCCTGGCCTATTATTTGGCGCTAGTTGTAGTGGCCGGGTTGGTCATATATCAATTCCAGCTCATCAAGCATCGAGAACCCCCTAATTGCTTTAAAGCGTTCTTACATAATAATTGGGTAGGAGCAACACTATTTGTAGGCATCGCTCTTGATTCATTGATCCAATCATCTATTTAATGCCGGCTACTATTACGAGACCTGAATGAAATATAACGATTTACGCGATTTTCTGGATCAACTGGAAAAGAGGGGTGAATTAAAACGAGTTACCCACTCAATCGATCCTTATTTGGAGATGACAGAAATTTGTGATCGCTTATTAAAGCAGGCGGGTCCAGCAGTGTTGTTTGAGTATCCGAAAAATTGTTCTATCCCTGTATTGGGTAATTTATTTGGCACACCTGATCGGGTTGCGCTGGGAATGGGACAAGAATCAACCGCCGCTTTGCGGGAAGTGGGCAAATTATTGGCTTATCTCAAAGAACCAGATCCGCCAAAAGGCCTGAAGGATGCCTGGGATAAGCTACCTGTGTTGAAGCAAGTGCTGAATATGGCGCCCAAAGTAGTTTCGAGTGCAGCTTGCCAAGAAATCGTATGGGAAGGTCAGGCCGTTGATTTATCGAAGTTACCGATTCAGACTTGCTGGCCCGGTGATGTTGCACCTTTGATTACTTGGGGGCTTACGGTTACCCGGGGGCCGTATAAATCACGTCAAAATCTTGGAATTTATCGTCAGCAAGTGATTGCGCCCAATAAAGTGATCATGCGTTGGCTTGCTCATCGAGGAGGGGCCCTGGATTTTCGTGATTTTTGCCAGGTTAATCCGGGTAAGCCTTACCCTGTTGCGGTAGCATTAGGCGCTGATCCTGCCACGATACTCGGTGCGGTGACCCCCGTTCCAGACAGTTTGAGTGAATATCAATTTGCTGGGTTATTACGCGGTGCTAAAACTGAGGTGGTACAGTGCTTGAGTCATGATTTGCAAGTTCCGGCAAGTGCAGAAATTGTGCTGGAGGGATTCATTTATCCCGATGAAACCGCAGTTGAAGGCCCCTATGGCGATCATACTGGATATTACAATGAACAAGAGCGATTTCCTGTATTCACGATTGAACGCATAACGATGCGGCGTAATCCTATTTATCATTCCACCTATACCGGAAAGCCACCGGATGAGCCGGCTATTTTAGGAGTCGCTCTTAATGAAGTATTTGTGCCGTTACTGCAAAAACAATTTACTGAAATTACAGATTTTTATTTACCGCCAGAAGGTTGTTCCTACCGTATGGCGATCGTTAGCATGAAAAAACAGTACCCTGGGCATGCGAAGCGAGTTATGTTTGGAGTTTGGAGCTTTCTTCGCCAATTTATGTATACCAAGTTCATTGTTGTTACGGATGAAGATATCGATATCAGAGATTGGAAAGAGGTCATCTGGGCCATTACCACACGAGTAGATCCTGCAAGAGATACGCTGATTGTTGAGAACACGCCCATCGATTATTTGGATTTTGCCAGCCCTATTTCTGGCTTGGGGGGGAAAATGGGGTTGGATGCAACGAATAAATGGCCGGGTGAGACGTCACGTGAGTGGGGCAGGACAATTGCCATGGATATGGAAGTTAAATCACGAATCGATCAACTTTGGGAGGAACTACCTTTCTAGGTTGAAAGTCACCCAATAATTTATCTTTATCGATAATATTTAAATCTGTAGTCCAGTTATATTGTGAGTAGCATAGTTGGCTAATCATCTGGGTCGTCTTTGATATTCCATCACGATACGAGTGACATGTTAGAATATAGCCCTTTTTTATGCAGCTTTAATAGGGAATATCGATCTAATCGGGATGCGGATTTCAGAATACGATGTCCTTTTTTTGTTAAAATAGTTGCTTATTATCAATCAGTTTATTTAGTGGAGTTATTTGATGGCTATAGAAAGAACGTTGTCGATTATCAAACCGGATGCAGTTGCAAAAAATGTCATTGGACAAATTTATAGCCGATTTGAGAACGCTGGATTAAAGATTATTGCAGCGAAAATGATGCTACTTTCCCGGACCGAAGCTGAAACATTTTATGCGGTTCATCGTCAACGTCCTTTTTTTAATGATTTGGTCAGTTTTATGACTTCTGGACCTGTTATGGTACAAGTCTTAGAAGG
>CAZIDT010000129.1:0-5039 GCA_964537855.1 uncultured Nitrosomonas sp. | reverse complement strand
TTTTATGTTGGCAACTTTGGATAAAATTTGACATCCCAAATCAATAACTATCCAATTAACGTATGTTTCTGCAAAACTTGGTTTCAGCAGGCGGTTTTTTGCTTATGCTCGCCATGATCTTTTTCAATTTTGCAAACATCGCCACAGCTTCAAATACTTCAACAGTAACGAGCAAAGCTTCGATGGACCCACTCCTCGACCTAAGTATCGAAGAGTTAATGAAAATTAAGGTAACCTCCGTATCGCGACGCGAACAGAAACTCTCTGATACGCCTTCCGCAATTTTTGTCATTACACAAGATGATATTCGCCGTTCAGGTGCAACGAGTATTCCTGAAGCCCTGCGCATGGCTCCCGGTGTCGAAGTGGCTCGTGTCGGAACCGATAAATGGTCAATCAGTGTCAGAGGGTTTAATGGCCGCTATGCGAATAAATTGCAGGTGCTGATGGATGGCCGTAGTGTTTATACGCCGCTATTTTCCGGGGTTATTTGGAGTCAACAAGATACTTTGATGGAAGATATCGAACGTATCGAAGTGATTCGTGGCCCTGGGGCTACGGTTTGGGGCGCTAATGCGGTCAATGGCGTGATCAACATCATTACCAAGAAAGCAGCTGATACACAAGGAATGTTCCTCACCGCAGGGGGAGGTAGTTTTGAACATGGCTTTGTTGGCATGCGCTATGGGGGAAAAATCAACGAAGACACTCCCTTCCGTATCTACGCTAAAGGCTTTAGTCGAGATAACACGACTTCACTATCTGGTAACAATCTGCATGATCAGTGGCATTCTGCAAGAGGAGGCTTTCGTTTAGATCACACCCATGGCATTAATCAGTTAACGTTACAGGGGGATCTTTTTATCAATCGAATTGGGGACAGTTTACTACAACCTTCTTTAATCTCACCCTTCACTAAACTAGATATCGTTGACGCTACAGAAAAAGGGGGAAATATTCGATTCCGGTGGGATCGCACTTTATCTGAGAAATCCTCGATCATGTTGCAAACCTATTATGATCGCGTTTACAACCAACTGACCCCGTGGACAAAATATGCTGAAAGTTTTGATGTGGATTTTCAACATCGCTTCCCACTATTGAACACACATGATGTGACTTGGGGGCTTAATTATCGGTTATACAATAATCGTGTTGCCGATACGGAATTAACCGTTTTCACACCCGCACAAAAAACCAACCATAATTTCAGCGCATTTATTCGTGACGAGATTACGTTGCTTCCAGATAAACTTTCATTATCAATTGGAACCCGTCTCGATCATAATGATTTTACTGGTTTGGAGATTCAACCTAGCGGTCGTTTGATGTTAACACCCAATGAGAAGAACTCGATTTGGCTGTCCGTGTCGCGCGCAGTTAGGATTCCATCCCGAGGTGAGAATGATGTAACCATCGCGGGTCGAGTTTTGCAGGGACTACCGGGTTTGGGATTACCTGTTCCTGTTCTCATGGCTGTCCAAGGCAGCAACCAATTTGCATCAGAAAAATTGATTGCCTATGAAATGGGCTATCGCCGGCAATTAGCCGAGAATGCGTCGATCGATTTAGCTGGCTTTATCAATGATTACAGTCAATTAAGGGATTTCCGCTTTGGCCAGATGATGCCAGGTCAAGGGATAATCCCGCATTGGGTGTTGCCGGTAATATTTAGCAATGATACGTCCGCCTTTTCGTATGGCGTGGAATCTTCAATCGATTGGCGACCAATCAAAAAATGGCGACTCCAAAGCAGCTATTCCTATTTGAACATTCACACGAATTCAAATCCTGAATTCCGCCAATTAGACTCATCCTCTGCAGGAGCAAATAGCGCTAACCCAAGCCACCAACTTTCACTTCGATCGAATTATGATTTCTCGGATCAGCTCCAGTTAAACCTCTGGTTACGCTACGTCAGTGGTTTGGCTTTCTTCAACATTCCTGGCTATGTCACCATGGATGCTAAGCTTTCGTGGAAAGTTATAAAAAATACCGAGTTATTCATCGTCGGGCAAAATTTGTTTAGCAGAAACCACCGCGAGTCCCAGTCTGACTTTATTCCCTCGATCCCAGCACTTATCCCAAGAGGTGTATACGCTGGGTTCGAATGGCGCTTCTAAGAAACACAATTCTACGATTCAAGCAGCTAAGCGCTGGCTTGATTTTTACATTCTCACAATCAGGGTCTGTTAAGGTCCCATCAACTTTGATCATTCTGCTAGAGACCCACTAACCCTAGGTAAATAAAATAAACCTATCGAATCGGCCTTGTTTTCATGGCATTCATTCCCCTTTGTAGGATTTATGATGGCTTGCTTGAAACAATGGAAAGCCAAGTTATTGCTTGGTTATTTTTTTACTACCTACAATACTTAATGCTTAAAGGAAAGCGGTGACTCTCAATTCCAAATCCATCAGAGCGCTGACTCTGAATATCATTTTGGTTTTGTTAGTGATTAGTCGCACGCATGATGCGGTATCGCAATCCACCAAGAATGATTACCTCGATCTGAGTATCGAAGAATTAATGAACATTAAAGTGACTGATGTCACTTCAGTATCCAGACGATCACAAAAGCTCTTCGAAGTCCCTTCAGCTGTTTTTGTTATTTCTCAAGATGATATTCGCCGTTCTGGTGTCACCAGTATCCCAGAAGCACTGAGAATGGCCCCAGGTGTCGAAGTAGAACGCATCGGCACCGATAAATGGGCCATTAGCATCCGCGGATTTAACGGCCGGTTTGCTAACAAATTGCAAGTCCTCATGGATGGTCGTAGTGTTTATAACCCCCTATTTGCAGGTGTTCAATGGGATTTACAAGATACCTTGATTGAAGATATAGAACGAATCGAGGTAATTCGGGGGCCTGCTGCCTCGGTATGGGGTGCTAATGCGGTTAATGGTGTGATTAACATCATCACCAAGAAAGCAGCTGATACGCAAGGAACACTTTTAACTGCTGGAGGTGGTAGTTTTGAGCATGGTTTTGTCGGCGCCCGTCACGGTGGAAAAATTAACGAAAATACCCACTACCGCGTATACAGCAAGGGATTCACACGCGACAACTTAAAATCAACGAATGGGGAAAATGTTCTCGATAGCTGGCATTCAGCAAGGGGTGGCTTCAGATTAGATCATGGTCGAGGCATTGATCAAGTTACGCTACAAGGGGATATTTTCTATAACGCGATGGGTGATACGCTCGACAAATCGCTGTTAAGTGCTCACTTACATGGATTAAATCAAGCTAGAGGACATAGTGAAGGTGGAAATATTCGCTTAAGATGGGACAGAACGATATCAGATAAATCCTCGATCATGCTTCAGACCTACTATGATCGAACCGATTACCGGCTATTAACTGCCACCATGTTCAAAGCAGAAAGTTTCGATATTGATTTTCAACATCGCTTTCCACTCTTTAACTCCCATGATTTAACCTGGGGCACCAATTATCGAATGTATCATAATAATTTTTATGATACCGAACTAATATCACTGAATCCTCGCAAACAGACCAATCATCTTGCTAGTGTATTTGCCCGCGACGAAATCACATTAATTCCCGATCATTTAAGACTCACTTTGGGTGTTCGATTGGATCACAATGATTTTACTGGATTGGAAGTACAGCCGGATGCGCGATTGGCATGGACACCTCATCCTGATCACTCAATCTGGTTATCCGTTGCCCGAGCTGTCAGAACGCCTTCCCGAGCAGAAAACGATGTTTTACTGAATACGAGAACACTTGATCCATTGATCAGTCTATCTCCTTTACCCTTACCGATTCTGCCTTATATCGCAGGTTCAACGAACTTGAATTCAGAAAAACTGCTTGCCTATGAACTGGGATACCGCCATCAATTCTCTCAGCAAGCAACGGTTGATATAGCAACCTTTTACAACGATTACAGCCAACTGCGCGACTTGTCTGCAGGAGATATCTGGTTACACTCCAAACCGTCACCTCATCTCATGCTACCGACTACCTTTAATAATCAAGCATCGGGCTACGCTTATGGGATTGAACTCTCGGCTGATTGGAAACCCTTTGAACGATTACGGTTTCAAGGCAATTACAGTTTTCTTGAAATGCAAATCCACTCTAATTCCATCTTTAAATTGATTGATCCGACAACGGGTGGTGCTGATAAAACTAGCCCCCGTCACCAAATCGCTTTCCGATCTAATTACGACTTGTCCGATAAACTACAAATTAATCTCTGGCTTCGATATCGTAGTGAAATTCCACTTTATGGTATTCCAGACTATACTACGCTGGACACAAAATTGATTTATAAGCCAAAGCGCAATTTAGAATTATTTCTAGTTGGCCAAAACTTATTTAGTCAAAACCACAAAGAGTTTGTATCGGATTTTATTTTTTCTGTCCCGACCTACATACCAAGGGGTATCTATGCTGGGATACAACTGCAGTTCTGATGGATGACTTAGTGATGCATTTATTCAGAGGCCAAACTGCGAAACATACCTTAACGACTATCAAAAACTGGATTGGCGTCATTGTAGTCACCTCGGTGTTATTTCCCGTAACGCTCTTAGGCCAATCATCTGATTTAGGTAATCGTTCAATCGAATATCAAATCAAAGCCGCTTTTATCGCTAATTTCATCGCTTTCACACAATGGCCTGAAAATATCACTAACCCCATTACGCTTTGTTTATATGGAGAAGATTATTTTGGTGATCATCTCGATCAATTACAAAACAAGCCTAAAGCAAACTATCAAATCCAAATTCAGCGAATCAATAACCTAAATCAAGTTGACAGTTGTCAAAGTCTTTTTATTTCAAAGTCATCCATTGATCAACTCGAGTATATTCTTGATTATCTTGAAAATAGAACCGTGTTAACCATCGCTGATAGCCCGAATGCTGCCAAACAGGGTGTCGCGATCAATATGGATATCAATAATGAAAAAATTACCTTTGAAATTAACTTGCGCGCAGCGAGAAATGCAAATTTGAATATCAGCTCTAAATTATTGCAATTGGCTATAAGCGTTTATCA
>CAZIDT010000128.1:0-5086 GCA_964537855.1 uncultured Nitrosomonas sp. | reverse complement strand
CCTGGTTTGACAAAAAACAAAACATGTACGCATAATCCGCCCCAAGTAGCGTGACGAATCGGTTCAGAGATATGTATCATGAATTCATGTTCATGTCGGTGTTCAGTGGTTTCGTTAAACCAATTGGTTTTGAAGCAAAATTACAGAATTTTTTCGAAAAAGGACGATAGCATGAAAAAGATTATATCAGCCAAGTTATATCTAATAGGAGTATCTGTTTTACCCCTACTGATGCTTTCTAATATGGCAGTAGCCGATGCACACAATAAACAAGGTGAGAGTGAAGCTGAAAAAGCACAAGGCTATAACGTCAATGATCGTGGCTCCATATCTCGGAATTCCACAGGTTTGTGTTGGCGTACAGGCTTCTGGACAGAAGAAATGGCAATTCCAGAATGTGATCCTGACGATGCGGCGCCAGTTGAAAAACAAGCAGCCACACCAGCTCCAGCAGCACCATTAACTTCACCTGAGAAAATTACACTATCAGCAGATGCATTGTTCGATTTTGACAAAGCCATTCTTAAACCGCAAGGTAAAGCTTCTCTGGACGAGTTTGTTAGCAAGCTCAATATGATTAGTTATGATCTCGTGATCGCAGTTGGTCATACTGATCGTCTCGGATCTGATGAATACAACAAACGTTTGTCAATCAGACGCGCAGAAGCTGTTAAAGCTTATCTCGTAACCAAAGGTATCAGTGCAGATCGTATCTTTACTGATGGAAAAGGTGAATCTGATCCCGTTACTGGTAATACCTGCCACGGTGAAAAACGCACCAAAGCATTAATCGATTGCTTACAACCTGATCGTCGTGTTGAAATCGAAGTTGCAGGTACTCGAAGCGATCGCTACGAAACCATTGAACAGAAATAAACTCAAGTAAAATAGTGAGTAGCTTAAGCCCTGCCCCGAGCAGGGCTTTTTTATGATCCAGTAGAATAAGCGTGACGCCTTCCTCAACTCTTGCCATTGATACTTTAATTGAAGCTCGCTGGATTGTTCCTGTTGATCCCCCCAATAAAACCTTAACTGATCACACCATCGCAATTCAAGATGGCAAGATCATCGCTATCCTACCAACTTCTGATGCGCTATCGCGATTCTCGCCAAGACATCATTTTGTTTTAAATCACCACCTCGTTATTCCTGGACTGATTAACGCCCACACTCATGCAGCGATGACCTTGATGCGAGGTATCGCTGACGATCTCCCGCTACTGGAGTGGTTAAGAGAGTGTATATGGCCAATCGAAAGACAATGGGTTGGGACCGACTTTGTTCTGGCTGGAACAATGTTAGCATGTGCAGAAATGTTAAAAGGGGGTATTACTTGCTTCAATGACATGTACTTCTTCCCCGAAAAAGCGGTGGAAGCTTCCGTTCAGTCGGGTATCCGAGCAGCAATAGGACTCATCAGCATTGAGTTTCCAACCGCTTATGCATCGGATGCAAATGATTATCTTGCTAAAGGACTTGCCCTTCGTGACCAATACTTAGATCATCCCACTCTTTCTTTTTGTTTAGCACCGCATGCACCTTATACTGTTAGTGATAATACGCTCTCTAATATTTTCACATTTGCCAATCAATTAGACTTGCCAATTCATATGCATCTGCATGAGACTTGTGAAGAAATCGCAAGCAGCCTAGATGATTTTGGAATTCGGCCTATCGAACGCTTACAGAAACTCAATTTACTTGGGCCTAATCTGATCGCAGTGCATATGGTTCATTTAACCAATGAGGAAATTAATTTATTAAAGCTGCACAATTGCAATGTAATCCATTGTCCTTCTTCTAATATGAAGCTTGCCAGTGGTATTGCACCTATCGTTGATTTAGTCGATCAGTCGATTAATGTTGCGATTGGAACGGATGGGGCCGCGAGTAATAATCGACTCGATATGTTTGAAGAAATGCGCCTCACCGCCCTACTTGGAAAAGTTTCTCGGGGTGCCCAAGCGCTTCCTAGTCATCAAATATTACGTATGGCTACGCTCAATGGTGCGATTGCGTTGGGTATCGAAAAACAAACAGGTTCATTGACTGTTGGCAAAGCGGCAGACATAACTGCAATCGATTTTTCAGAATTAACGCTGACACCCTGCTTCAATCCACTTTCTCACCTAATTTATGTTGCGAGCCGAGAACACGTCAGTCATGTATGGGTAAACGGTCGACTCTTGCTGAACAAGGGAGAACTTGTTACTCTGAACGAAGCAGAGCTCATTGAGCGCTCACAATATTGGCAAAACCGCATCACAAGCAAATGATAAAAGGAGAAAAATGGATAATAATGGTGTCAACGCAGATCCATTAGAGCTTGAAAAATTCAGTCAACTTGCTCACCACTGGTGGGATCCCAATAGCGAATTCAAACCATTACATGAAATAAATCCACTCAGACTAAATTACATCGATCAAGTTAGCGGTGGTCTTAGTGGAAGGCGAGTAGTCGATGTGGGATGCGGTGGTGGGATTTTATCTGAGTCAATGGCAGCTCGAGGTGCAAACGTAATTGGAATTGATTTGAGTGATAAAGCTTTAAAAGTAGCTAAACTACACCTATTAGAAAGCGGGCATCAAGTTGATTATCGTAAGATTACTGTCGAATCGCTTGCTACCGAGCATCCTCAGCATTTCGATATCGTTACCTGCATGGAAATGATCGAACATGTACCGGATCCAGCCAGTGTAATTAAATCCTGTGCACAGCTTGTGAAACCTGGTGGTTGGGTATTTTTCTCCACCATTAATCGAAATCCCAAAGCTTATCTATTCGCGATTATTGGAGCAGAATATATTCTCAAGTTATTGCCGCGAGGAACGCACGAGTACGCGAAATTCATTAAGCCCTCGGAACTTGCTCATATGGCACGAGACGCCGGGTTAGCTGAAACAAAAATAATTGGGATGACTTATAATCCTATTACGAAAATCTATGCGTTGGAACCTGATACCAGTGTTAACTATATCATGGCTTTTCAAGCCTAATTCATGCCTTAAACCTAATCACTCATCAAATCGCTATCAATAATAAATGGTTGACGCTATCCTGTTTGATTTTGATGGAACTATTGCTGATACTGCGCCCGATCTAGGTTACGCCCTCAATCGCCAGCGCGTTAATCGCGGTTTATCATCACTCCCAATCAGCCTTATCCGCACTCAAGCATCTGCAGGATCACGTGGCTTGCTCCATCTCGGATTCAATCTTATACCCAATCATCCTGAATATGAGCTGATGCGTGAAGAATTTCTGCAATTCTATTCTGAACGCCTTTGCCAAGATACTTGCCTATTTCCAGGCATCGCAGATGTTTTGGATCATCTTGACGCAAGTAGTATCCCATGGGGCATTGTAACCAACAAACCTTCGCGCTTTACCAAACCGATTGTACAAGCGCTTGGTCTCCTACATCGTCCAGCCTGCATTATCAGCGGGGATGATACACCTCATACAAAACCACATCCTGAACCGCTTCTGCATGCTTGCAACCAAATCAAAGCCAGGCCCAAAAATTGTATTTATCTTGGTGACGATATCCGCGACGTTAGAGCCAGCATTGCTGCTGGAATCAAACCTATCGTTGCGCGTTATGGTTACCTCGGTAACGATGGTCCCCCTGAATCCTGGGGAGCTGACCACTTGATCGATCACCCCAAAGAATTGATCAATTATCTATAAAAATTGGGGTAAGACTATGCTTCAAAGCGAAATTATTTTGAAGAAATTGTTGTTAATTAGAATCAAAGTTCTTCAGTAGAATAGCTTTAGCCAGATTGTTTTCAACAATTTGATAACTTCAGTTGGCGCTATAAACAACGAATTATAGGAAGCTTGACATGTATCATACAAAAAAATGGTTTTGTTATTTTGCTGTTTTTTACTTAATCACCAATTCCTGTATCGCTGACCCGATTGCGCCAGAGCAAATTCAGGGCGCTCACACCATTGACACTTTAACTGCAAAATCGCTTTTTGATCAAAAAATTCCTTTCATTGATGTACGGAAACACGAAGACTTCATTGCAGGGCATATTCCTGGTGCGTATCATTTGTCAATCAAAAACAATTTTGATGAGCCAAATTTGCGAGCAATTGCCGATAAGGAAAACCCACTAGTGGTTTATTGTAATGGTATTCATTGCATGGGCAGCTCGATAGCCGCACAAAAAGCAATCGATTGGGGTTGGACAACAATTTATTATTATCGTGAAGGAATGCCGGCATGGAAAAATAATGGGTATCCCATCCAGGCAGAACAAAATTGATGTGGATATCTAAATTTTTACAGTTATCAACGTTGGGTAATGAATAAAGGGGGTTGTCATGAGCAAAAAAAAAATTTTGATGCTAGTTGGGGACTATGTAGAAGACTATGAAGCAATGGTACCTTACCAAGCACTGCAAATAGTTGGACACATAGTACATGCTGTTTGCCCAGATAAAAAATCGGGGGATGTTGTTCGAACGGCGATTCATGATTTCGAAGGCGATCAAACTTATTCTGAAAAACCGGGCCACTTGTTTCGATTAAATGCTAGCTTCTCAAAAATCAAAATAGCGCAATATGACGCATTGATCATCCCGGGGGGACGTGCGCCCGAATATATCCGACTCAATCCTAAAGTAATTAAAATTGTGCAATATTTTGCTCAGCAAGGTAAACCAATTGCAGCTATTTGCCATGGCGCACAATTATTAGTGGCAGCAGATATCGTGCAGGGAAAAACATGTTCTGCCTATCCTACCCTGGAGCCTGACATCAAGCGCGCAGGCGGAAAATATCTTGATATTCCTATGGATAAAGCACATAGAGATCACAATCTGGTCACAGCGCCAGGATGGCCGGCCCATTCTGATTGGCTAGCAAAGTTTTTAGATCTGCTGGGAACAAAAATCAAACCCTAATGAAAAGAAATTTTAAGAAATGGTACTACTGTTGCGTTGGACTAATTACTAATCGAGCTGCTTGGTTATGGATCATGCTTGTTGTTGGGTTACTTTCTGCATGCAGTCAACCAATTTGGAACAACCCTTATCCAAACGAAGATGCGGGTAAGAACATCCTCTATAATG
>CAZIDT010000127.1:0-5109 GCA_964537855.1 uncultured Nitrosomonas sp. | reverse complement strand
GGAGGGCGGTACTCTATCCAACTGAGCTATGGGCGCGTGCTTACTATAATTAAGCGATAGTCAATTACTCATTCTTATCGCCCACAGTTTTTTGGATAACTGGGTGGATACGAACAATTTTAACTGCTTGATCTTTGGTTTGTATAATTTCCATCGGATAACCCGCAATATTCAATCCGATGCCCGCTTCTGGTATATCTTGGAAATGCTCTAAAATCAAACCATTCAAGGTTTTGGGTCCATCTAGCGGCAGTTGGAACCCCAGTTTGCGGTTAAGGTCGCGTAATAACACGCCACCTTCGGCGATTATACTACCATCTGGCTCTTGGATAAATGCGCTCGTTTGTGTAGGTGAATGCGTTGTAAACTCACCGATTATCTCTTCAATAATATCTTCTAATGTGACAAGACCGATCCATTCCCCATATTCGTCAACGACAAAACCAATCCGCTTACGATTTTCCTGAAATAATTGTAATTGAGAAAATAGTGGGGTTCCAGAAGGAATAAAGTAAGGTTCCTGCAAGACTCGTTCAAGCATAGATGCAGTAATTTTTTCACCCTTCAGTTGATTAAAAATTTTACGGACATGGATAAAACCAATCACATTATCTAAATGCGTACGATATATCGGAAGTCGAGTATGATGGCACGTCATGATTTGCTCATGAATAACCTCATCTTCTGCGTCCAAATCAATCGCTTCGATTTGCTTTCGTGGAACAATGACGTCATCCACGGTAACCGATTCAAGATCAACCAAATTGACGAGAACATTTTGATGCTTCTTTTGAATAAAATGCCCAGCTTCCAGAACTAGCATTTTGAGTTCTTCTGGGCTAATTTTGTGGGCTGTGTTCTCGTTAGGATGTAATCGAAGCAAGCTGAGAATGCCTTGCACAAATAGATTAACAAACCATACAGCGGGGTAAAAAATTTTGAGAAGTGGCGTCAGGATATAGCTGGCCGTGAGCGCTACCCGTTCCGGGTAAGTTGCAGCAATTACCTTAGGCGTAATCTCGCTAAACACTAAAATAGCAAATGTCACCGCAAACGTACCAATTAATAACGCTAGATCGCTATGGACAAACAGAATCGAAACAATTACCGCGACCAGGGTCGCGGCAGCGGTATTTAATAGATTATT
This sequence comes from uncultured Nitrosomonas sp., assembly GCA_964537855.1. Taxonomy (GTDB): domain Bacteria; phylum Pseudomonadota; class Gammaproteobacteria; order Burkholderiales; family Nitrosomonadaceae; genus Nitrosomonas. Next base: position 3,962 of record CAZIDT010000127.1, on the reverse strand, counting down.
TCCTAATAGGATAACGCCAAGCAAGCGATCAGTATTCTCGAGTAATTTAATCGCAAGTTGCGCACCTCGGCGACCCTGTTTTGCAAGATGCTTCAAACGATAGCGATTGATTGCCATCATACTGGTTTCCGAAAGCGAAAAGAAACCGGACAGAATCAATAAAACAACCAATAACGAAAGCAGTAACGGTAAGGGAAGCTCTTCCAAAGAATGCTATCTCTTCTAATTCTATAGCTGAGGCATTATAAGATCAGCAAAACTAGATCCTAATCACTCACTAATAAAAAAATGTAGCAGATTATTTTTGCAGCCAATCAAAATAAACATAGCTAGTCTGCGACACTTTAGCTTCTTTAAAGTGTTTCTGCGCTTCAAGATCAACTTTTTTATCCCACCAAATTGCTCTCGCTTCTTTTTGTTGCTCAACGAGATGGGGTCTTTGTTGAAAAAGCTCTCTCATGAATTTGGTATGCTCTGATTCATACATATCGATGACTATCTTACCCATTTATATTTCCTTATAGTTCTAGTCTAATAGTAATTAACGTAATCATTACGACAATGAAGCAAATGTTGATTCTTAGCTTAACCTGCTAGAATAGCTCATAATAACATATCTTTGATGGGCCAGATTAGCATCTAAACATACTTAAAAATAATAGTTTATTTTTTTCAACCGGTTAAATTATTTTTAACAAAAGAATTCAAATGATCAATAAAATGTTTCACGTGAAACCATTTTTTATCACTGCAATATAAAATACACATATTAAGGGCAAAAATAATTTAGAATCTTGGCTTACTCTTAAATTTCACAAGAAACCCTCAAACCTGTGCAGTTCAATGTTTTTTTCAGAAAAGTTTGACATCATTGTTGTAGGAGGCGGCCATGCTGGAACCGAAGCGGCTCTGGCAGCGGCGCGTATGGGATGCAAAACGTTGCTATTGACCCACAATCTCGATACCTTAGGACAAATGTCATGCAATCCTTCAATCGGTGGGATTGGCAAAGGCCACCTCGTTAAAGAAATTGACGCGCTCGGTGGCGTCATGGCAGAGGCCGCGGATGAAGCAGGCATTCAGTTCCGTACGCTTAATTCGAGCAAGGGATTAGCAGTACGTGCAACTCGTGCGCAGGCTGATCGCGTTTTATACCGTCAAGCAATTCGTGGCCGATTAGAAAATCAGCCCAATCTTTGGTTAATACAGCAAGCGGTTGATGATTTTATTTTAGAAGACGATAAGATTTCTGGTGTAGTTACCCAGCTTGGTATTCGATATTCCGCTCGCGCAGTAATATTAACCGCAGGAACTTTTCTGGCAGGATTGGCCCATGTTGGCAGCACCCACTTTCAAGCTGGCAGGGCAGGGGATCCACCTTCGATCAGCTTAGCACACCGGCTACGCGAATTAAATTTGCCCATTGGAAGATTAAAAACAGGAACCCCCCCTCGGATTGATGGCCGCAGTATCAATTATGCATTGCTTCAAGAGCAACCCGGGGACTACCCAACACCCGTTTTCTCGTTTATCGGTAATATAAACCAGCACCCTAGACAAATATCATGCTGGATTTCCCGCACTAATGATCAAACCCATGAAATTATTCGTAATGGACTTGATCGTTCTCCACTGTTCACGGGGAAAATTGAAGGGGTCGGTCCCCGTTACTGCCCATCAATTGAAGACAAGGTGGTTCGATTTTCGGAAAGAAATTCCCACACTATTTTTCTGGAGCCGGAAGGATTGAGCACCCATGAAATCTATCCGAATGGAATCTCGACTAGTCTACCCTATGATGTACAAGTTGCACTTGTACGCTCAATCAGCGGACTGGAACATGCGCATATTACTCGCCCTGGCTACGCGATTGAATATGATTATTTCGACCCCCGCGCACTCAAAAGCTCCTTAGAAACAAAAGCAATAGAAGGATTATTTTTTGCGGGCCAAATTAATGGAACCACTGGGTATGAAGAAGCGGCTGCACAAGGATTACTGGCCGGACTCAATGCAAGTCTAAAAATTCAAGAGCGTGAACCCTGGTGCCCGCTCAGAAACGAAGCTTATCTGGGTGTTCTGGTCGATGATTTGATTACGCGCGGCGTAACTGAGCCGTATCGAATGTTCACCAGCCGCGCCGAATATCGTTTGCAACTCCGCGAAGACAATGCTGATATGCGTCTGACCGAAATTGGCTACCGATTAGGTTTAGTTAGTGAGGCGCGCTGGGAAGCTTTTTCCCGTAAACAAGCTGCTATCGAAACAGAACAACAACGGTTACGAAGCTATTGGGTTCGCCCCGGCATTGTTTCTGAAGAACATCAAGTCAATATCCTTGGCAATACCATTGAAAAGGAATACACGCTGTATGATCTCTTGCGCAGGCCTAATGTCACCTATAAAGGAGTCATGACATTATTCCAGGTCGAAGATAGCGTGAGCGATCCAAGCGTCGCCGAGCAAGTAGAAATCAGCGCAAAATATGAGGGTTATATCGAGCGTCAAAAACAGGAAGTTGCACGTCATCATCATTATGAAACGACGCGCTTACCAATAGGAATCGATTATCACCAAGTCAGCGGACTATCCAACGAAGTTCGACAAAAACTTGATTTACACAAACCTGAAACGATCGGTCAAGCCGCACGCATTTCGGGAATTACACCGGCAGCAATTTCATTATTGCTCGTGCACTTGAAGCGTGGCTTTGCATTATCAAATCCCAACCAAGACTATGAATCTGGAAAAACAACTGCTTGAAGGCCTTGAGGCCATTAACTACGATACATCAGATCGGAAAGCACTAAGCACTCGCTTGCTGCAATATATCGCTTTGATCGAAAAATGGAACCAAGTTCATAATATAACTGCGGTGCGCAAACCAGAGGAAATGATTAGTAAACATTTGCTGGATAGCTTAACGCTGCTACCGTACATTATTGGACACTATGTGGCGGATGTGGGCAGTGGTGCTGGATTACCCGGCATCCCGCTTGCAATCGCCAATCCCAATCTCTATGTTACGGTCATCGAAAGCAATCAAAAAAAGATTGCTTTTTTAGATCAAGCGAGACTTGAGCTCTCATTAAGTAATGTGAAAGTTATTCCAGCACGTGTTGAGAAATATTTTCCAACACAGCGATATGATACAGTGGTATCTCGTGCTTTCTCTGATCTCGCTACTTTCGTCAAAGCAGCACAGCATTTATGTGTTGAGGATGGCAAAAGTCGATTAATCGCGATGAAAGGTCGATTCCCAGATGCTGAATTGATGCAATTACCTGAAAATTGTATCGTTGAGCGTGTGATTCGTGTAAACGTTCCTGGTTTAAGGGCTGCACGCCATCTCATTATTATCAAACCCGAACAGCCTGCCCATTAACCATGAAGGAGTTTATCAAGTGGTAAAAATACTTGCGATCGCTAATCAAAAAGGAGGGGTAGGAAAAACTACGACTAGCATTAATCTTGCGGCAAGTTTGGTCAATGCGGGAAAACGCATTTTGCTGATCGACCTAGATCCTCAAGGAAATACCACGATGGGAAGTGGTATTGACAAACGATTTTTGCAGCACACCGTTTATCATGTGCTGCTAGGAGAGCAACCGATTGCCAATGTTCGTATTAGCGAGACCAAAGGTCGCTATCACCTGATTCCGGCCAATCAGGATCTTGCAGGTGCTGAAATCGAAATGGTAGGACTCGAACAAAGAGAAACGCGATTAAAGAGCACGTCGGCACGACGGCCACGCCGCGGCGATCCAGGTGGGCAAGATAATGCTTGTCCGTGTTCCAGCGCACCACGTCCGGAGGATTGAGCAGGCGGGTCGCGCGACCGCAGTGCTGCGCCCAGGCGAGGAACTCCTCGATGCGATCGACGTAGTCCCAGGTCGAGCGCAACACTGCGACATCGTAGCGGGTCCAATCGACGCCGCCGTCGTCCCACACCGGCGTCTCGA
>CAZIDT010000126.1:0-5132 GCA_964537855.1 uncultured Nitrosomonas sp. | reverse complement strand
TTTTTTATTAGTTAACAATTTTTCTCATTTGAGGAATCACCAACCGACTTATGTAGATTTCCGTCAGGGAGATGTGCGACATTCGCAGGCCGATATTTCAAAGGCTACGAACTTATTGGGCTATACGCCTACACACCGTATAGATAAGGGACTAGAACAAGCGATGGACTGGTATATCCGAAATCTTTCCTGACATGCTTGCTCGATAAGCTAAGAAGATTAATTAAATCTTACCTTCTGATTAGTCAATCGATTGGAAAAATTCTTCCGGTGTATTTCCTGGAGAGCATTTAACTCTAATATGACTTCGTGAGGAAATCCACCTCGATTACGTTCTTTTTCAACAAGTACTAATTTCTCAACAAAAATGAAAAACTCTTCATACCCCCAAAGCAACTTTATTTGCTCTACGATTCTCTGATAATTCTTATCGAGAACTGATTCTTTATCGCCCAAATAGGCATTAAACTCAGCGATTGTACTTTTTAATGTCATTGCCATTCATCTCCTTTTATTTCTTCTCAACTCACCTCTGATTTTTATTCAAAAATAAGCTGATTGAGAAAAACAATGTATTCTGGAAATATCGGCAAATATCGATGCAAAGTTAGAACACTGGATAATTTTACTGAATAGGACTGGGTTTGCTAACTTGGTTAAGGCCAAAGACTTTACCAACATTTAAGTTATACCCAGTCCTAATTAAATCACAACAATGCAAGCCTAACTAAAGAATCCCCATGCAAAGGTTAATCTTGTCGTTTAAATTTAGTCAGCTTGCCTTCTTAAGAAAGCAGGAATATCCAGTGGATCAACTCCTGATTGCTGCATTGCAGCGACAGTAGCATTATTTCTTCTTCCTGTACGCATTACCGCTGGTTCATCAAACGGTGAAAGTGCTCTATCATCGGTACCAGTTCTTGTATGAATAACCGTCAATGGTCTTGACTGAGATTGAGTAACACTACCCAATCCTGTGGCAACCAGCGTCACGCGCAGTGTATCTTGCATTGCTTCATCAATCACGGTACCAACAATAACGGTTGCATCTTCAGCAGTCAGTTCTTTAATCGTATTCATGACTTCATGAACTTCTCGCATTTTCATACCAGAACTCGCGGTAATATTTACCAGAACACCACGTGCTCCCGACAACGTAATTTCTTCTAACAAAGGACTAGCTACCGCTTGTTCAGCCGCCATACGCGCACGATCGACCCCACTTGCAGTCGCAGAACCCATCATAGCCATTCCCATTTCTGACATCACAGTTTTAACATCAGCAAAATCAACATTAACAAGGCCAGGGCAATTAATGACTTCAGCAATTCCTGCCACAGCACCATATAACACGTCGTTCGCAGCTTTGAACGCATCAAGCATACTAATATCGTTACCAAGTACCATCATCAACTTATCGTTAGGAATTACAATCAACGAGTCGACATGCTGTGATAATGCTTCCATCCCAGCTTGAGCTGTTTTTAGGCGCTTTCCCTCAAAAGAAAAAGGCTTGCTAACAACGGCTACAGTAAGAATACCCATCTCTTTCGCAATTTGTGCCACGACTGGTGCTGCGCCAGTACCAGTTCCGCCTCCCATTCCCGCCGTAATAAACAACATATCAGCACCCTGGATAAGTTCTGCTATGCGATCACGATCTTCGAGCGCTGCTTCACGACCGATATCAGGGTTTGCACCCGCCCCTAGACCTCTTGTAATTCCAGAACCAAGCTGCAGTAAAACTGGTGCACGATTTCCTTTCAGGGCTTGAGCATCTGTATTAAGGCAAATGAACTCGACACCTTTGGTCGCATTCTGAATCATGTGGTCAACCGCATTTCCTCCGCATCCTCCAACACCTACTACTTTGATGACTGCTTCCTGACCTTCAGAATTCATGATTTCATACATAACACCTCTCCTTTGCATGGTAAATTTCAAATAACAACGCTTCTACACAACGCATACAACCCAAAATTTTGGTCAGAAATTCTTCTGAAACCAGCCTTTCATCCGCGCAAACACTTGCTTAGCTGAGCCACCTTTCAAATGATTATGATGATGACGCTGCTCGTCTATACCCGCCATGATTAAACCAATCCCGGTCGAGTAGCGAGGAGTTCTGACCACTTCCTCTAATCCTCCCGTATATTTTGGTAAACCTAACCTAACTGGCATATGAAATATTTCTTCACCTAACTCGACCATTCCCTGTAATGAGCTAGTTCCTCCTGTAATTACAATTCCTGATGAAAGTAATTGCTCAAACCCGCTTCTACGTAACTCGGCCTGAATTAATAAATAAAGTTCTTCTACTCGTGGTTCTATCACCTCGGCAAGCGTTTGCTTAGAAAGCTGTCGCGCTCCTCGATTTCCAACGTCAGGAACTTCGATCATTTCGCGTACATCCGCAAGACCACGGAGTGCACATCCATAGCGGCATTTGATATCTTCAGCATCTTTAGTCGGTGTTCGCAGTGCCATTGCGATGTCATTGGTAATTTGATCTCCAGCGATCGGAATAACTGAAGTATGGCGAATCGCACCATTGGTAAATACCGCAATATCGGTAGTACCCCCTCCGATATCAACGAGGCAGACTCCCAAATCCTTTTCATCATCCGATAATACCGCTATTGCTGAAGCAAGCGGTTGCAAAATGAGATCACGAACCTCTAACCCACAACGATGTACACATTTAATAATATTTTGGGCTGCAGACACAGCCCCAGTTACAATGTGCACTTTAACTTCAAGCCGTATCCCACTCATGCCGATTGGCTCTCGTACATCCTCTTGTCCATCGACAATAAATTCTTGATTTAGGATATGAAGTATTTGCTGATCTGCGGGGATATTCACCGCTTTGGCTGTTTCCATTACTTTCTCTACGTCGAAAGCAGTTACTTCTTTGTCTTTGATCGCAACCATGCCGTGTGAATTGAAACCACGAATATGACTCCCCGCAATACCCGTATATACTTCGCTTATCTTGCAATCCGCCATAAGTTCGACCTCTTCAAGTGCACGTTGAATCGCACTGACTGTCGTTTCAATATTGACTACAACACCTTTCTTAAGACCTCGCGAAGGATAGCTCCCCAATCCCATAATTTCAAAACCACCTTCCGGCTTAATTTCAGCCACGATGGCAACGATCTTAGATGTACCGATATCAAGCCCAACTATCAAATCTCTCTCAACTTTTGGCTTATTCATCTATAAATCCGCCTTTTTCATGATTTTCTTCGAGACATAGGTTTTGGTGAAATATTAACCGGCATTACTTCATCCATACGTACTGCAAAACCGCTGGGATAGCGCAGATCAACATAATCCAGGGGAATCGATTGATTCAAATTCACAATATTATTTTTATAAACTGAAATATACCGTTCCAAGCGCGACTTGATTTTCTTACGCCCTAATTTCAACAAAGTACCGTTATCCAATCGAATAAACCACGCATATCTTGGTGAAAGAGAGACTTCTGCCACATGTTGATTAATCGGGCTGAGAACTCTATTCATAATTTTATATTGTTCAGCAATCAACGCAGCACTTTCTTCGTTTGGTCCTCTAAATATAGGCAAGGCCTTATCCGATGGAGCGCGAAATATCTCTCCTTGAACATTAACCAACGCAGTATCTCCCCAATATGCCAAAGCAGTATGTTCTTCTAGTATAACCTTAATTCCTAATGGCCAATTACGCTGTACCTTTGCTACTCTTACCCATGCCAGCTCTTGGAAAGCATCTTTTATTCGATTCAAATCAACCGTAAAGAAATTCCCTATCACTGCATCACCAACTACACGCTCAATCTGCTGTCGATTGGTATGTTGTAACGCAAAATTATCTGATTGATCTACATTACTTACACTTTCAATTTTTATTTCTTTCAGATCGAACAAGGGTGATTTTATCATGCTTGAGACAAGGAAATAAGCAACAGATAACACAGCGCCAGTTAGAATCAAGTTAGCTAGTAAATTCAATGCTTTGTAATTATTCCACATGGGTAAGTGCTAAAATTTGAACAACTAACTGATCGAACGTTATACCTGCAGTTCGCGCAGCCATTGGAACCAAGCTATGATCAGTCATGCCAGGAGATGTATTGGCTTCGAGAAAAAAAGGTCGATGATCATGATCAAGTATTACATCAACTCTACTCCAACCATAACAGCCCAAAACATTGTGCGCTTGTAACGCTTGGTGTTGAATTTTCTCGGTTAGATCGTCTGGCAATCCGCTTGGACAGTAATAACGTGTATCATTTGATAGATACTTGGCTTGATAATCATACAAATCACCAGACACCTCGATTCTTACGAGTGGCAACGGCTTATTTCCTAAAATAGCAGCTGTTAATTCTTTCCCTTCGATAAATTGTTCCGCCAATACAATAGAGTCATGTTTTAACGCTAGCTGGTAAGCTTCGCTAAATTCCTGAAGGGTTTTAATCTTACTTAAACCAATTGTCGATCCTTCTCTAGCAGGTTTTATGATGAGCGGCAATCCAAGAGTATCGATTACCTCTTCAGCTTCTTTATGTCCATCTAGAACCAAGAATCGTGGAGTGCTAATACCAACCGCTTGCCAAATTAATTTGGTTCGCCATTTATCCATTGCTAAAGCGCTAGCCAATACACCACTGCCGGTATATGGAATGCCTAATAGCTCAAGCGCCCCTTGAATCGAGCCATCTTCGCCAAAACGACCATGCAGCGCGATAAATGCGCGATCAAATTCCCGACGCACTAACTCTTCTAAGGAATGTTCACTGGGATCAAAAGGGTGAGCATCAATACCTTGGTGAACAAGCGCATTGAGCACTGCTCTACCACTTTTGAGAGAAACCTCTCGCTCTGCTGAACGTCCACCTAGCAATACGGCAACTTTCCCAAAATTAACTTTACTCATTGAATTATCGCCTTAGTATTACCAATGATTCTGACTTCCGGAGTCAAATTAACGCCAGTCTGCTCTCTAACACGATGGTGTACTTCAGCGATAATAGCTTCAATATCGCTAGCTGTCGCATTTCCCATATTGATGATGAAATTAGCATGCTTGTTGGACACCATCGCACCACCTATCCGTAATCCCTTAAGATTAGAGAATTC
>CAZIDT010000125.1:0-5140 GCA_964537855.1 uncultured Nitrosomonas sp. | reverse complement strand
GAAGGTGTTCACACGGTTCAGGCAGTACTCACTAAAGGAAGATTACATAAAATTGAGATGCCTATCACACAAGCGGTTTTCAGCGTCATCTACGAGTCCCTGCCGGCAAAGGAAGCGGTTAGAAAAATTCTAGAGCGAGAACCAAGAATGGAAATTGAATAATGCTTCCAATTCCTTTGTTGCAAACGCTTGGTAAAAATTTCATCGTTGGTACCCTGTGAAAAGAGGGATTAATAGTAGAAAATTAAAATAAAATATCGCAAAATAGGACGGTAGCGCAGGACAATATTATCTAAGCTTGCTAGTAGAAAGAATTTGATAGTTTAAATTGTTGTTATAGGGTTATTTTATGCCCTTTTTCCAATATAAGAATTGCCAGAGCCGTGATAACGTAGAATCGGACGCAATTAGTTCAACGCTTGTTTTTGCGCCATAACAAAATTTACTGAAGCATTAAGGATACGGAGAATATTATTTATGTTTTCTTTGAAACATTCAGGGAAAAAAGGATTACTTGTTATCGCGTTAGCTTCCTTATTGATGCTATTTACTGAAGTACAAGCAAATTCGCGGTATGCAGCTATCGTTATCGACGCAGCTACCGGTGCAGTTCTCCATGAAGAAAACGCAGACGAAGAACGGTATATTGCTTCATTGACCAAAATGATGACACTCTACCTACTCTTTGAGGCGATTGAACAGAAGCGAATAAGTCTTGATACCGATTTGCGCGTATCAGCCTTTGCTGCGTCAATGCCACCAACAAATATACGATTACAAGCTGGCAATACCTTAAGTGTTCGTGATGCCATTAAAGCGCTGGTCGTTCGTTCTGCTAACGATGTTGCAGTCGTCGTTGCAGAAGCACTGGCCGGTAGTGAAGCGCGATTTAGTCATTTAATGACGAACAAAGCACGCCAGCTTGGCATGCATTCCACGACATTCCGTAATGCTTCAGGACTTCCCAATAGAGAGCAAGTTACCTCGGCTAGGGATATGAGTGTTCTATCAACCCGCATCATGAAAGACTTTCCTCAACACTATCATTTCTTCTCAACCCAATCGTTTCGTCACAGAGGTATTACCTACAACAGTCATAACCGTTTACTACGCCAATTCGATGGTGCAGATGGATTAAAAACTGGCTTTATTCGTGCTTCTGGGTTTCATTTAGCGACCTCGGCAAAACGCGATAATCATCGCCTTGTTGCAGTCGTTATGGGTGGAGAAACAGCATCCTCTCGGGATCAGAAAGTTGCTGATTTACTTAATCAGAATTTTGCTTTATTAACTAAAGGGGGGTCGACTCATTCTGCCCATAGTGCCAAGGCCAGTTCGACAGATCAGCATCGAATTAAAACTACGATTCCAGCACAGAGACCCGTAACACTGAGCAGCCAAACCAATGATTCAGCTATTAAGAAACCTAATAAGCCACAGCAAGTAACTAATGCTACTGCACCGGTATCCATCAAAAACAATTTCTGGGGTATCCAATTAGGCTCTTATTCAGCCCACGATCGCGCCCATGCTCAAGCAAGAGCAGCTACTCGGTGGGTTCCAGGTGAGGTCGCTGTTACGATGGTTAAAGTCAGCAATCGGAAATTGTATCGGGCACAACTAGTGGGTATGCAAGAAAATCAAGCGCGATCAGCCTGCCAGAATCTTTCGCGACAAGGTATCGATTGTATGGTTGTGCGGGCACATGGTTAAATGTTCAAAAAAAGACAAAGTAACCAAATTGGCTTAAACAAAGCGCAGCAAACTCTCAGGATATCGCCACTTTATCTTCCGGTAAATCCAACAGATTGGGTATAACACAACTAACGTGATAGCTGCCGTAAGATATGCTTGCTGCAATCCACCCGGTTCTACAAAAATAGCCAGTATACTTAGCACGATGAAATGCGCTAAGTAAAAAAACAAGGCAGTTTGACCAAACACTAGAATAGGTCCATTCTGGTTTATCGTAATTCTGGGTTCTAACCACATCAATACGGCTAATATGGTCGCCATTAAACCAAGCTCAAGGGTAATATAACTCAAACTGGGTGGATATTTACTGACGTGAAGCCACTGAATCAGAGAAAAATTTTCACGATACAGCAACATATTTCCATAGCCATTAAGCCAGCGTACTATTAAGAAACAAATTATTGCGACAATTCCTGAAAAGATTAGTATTCTAGCTGGAGATATTTTCCACTTATCCCTCGATTGTGTTAGCAAATCCCCGAAAACCCAACCGAGTATCATGATTGAAAGCCATGGTACCGCCGGATACAATACTGTAAACGTTGGCGTAAACCAGGGTGCAAATGTCAATGCCAACCATAACGGTACATCTCCCTGAAGCTGCCAAAAAAGCATTGTAAATGCTTCACCACCTATGAATAGAACCAATGCACTAGCTAGCAGTGCTGTGCTATTGATATGATGCAGATAACGCATCGCGATAATACTCACCCCAATCGCGTATAACACTTGCAGATAGAGTGATCCGGAAAACCAAGACAGTATGATCACATCGAGCAATGCGATAAATATTCCCCTTAATAATAAATCACGATCGATTGCTTGAGTTGATATTCCCCGCGCACGTCGTTGCGAGATACTCAACGCCATCGCAGTACCTGTTAGAAAAACAAAAGTAGGCGCACTCAAATGAGTTACCCAGCGCGTGAAGAACTGCTCTACAACAAAAACAGACCCAACCACATGCGTCACGATCGTATCATTAGCAACTCGTCCCTGATTAAAAAAGGCAGATGCATGGTCAAGTGCCATCAGAACCATTACGATGCCGCGCATCCAATCAATTGCAATGTTTCGATGCATATCACTCGTTAATTTTCAATTCAAACTAAAGCTAGCGGATCATACGCGAAGCGTGAAGGGTAAGATCCGAACGCTCCCAGGCTAATTTGAATCGATCTTCGATTGTGCTAGCAAGATCATGTTTAGCTTGTGCTCGTAGCGCTTGACTTAATCCATACAGTGCCCAACCATTGTTTCGATTGCGACGCAAATCTTCCCAATAAACTGTTTCGGCTTCAGCAGGTCGGCCAGCTTCTAGCAGGATAGCACCCAACGCCAATCGAGGTGGAAAGTGCCATTCACTCGGCTCAGTATAGATCAATCCATCTTCTAATCGGACCGCACGATCAAGATATCTAATGGCCTCATCAAATTTTCCTTTGGCGGCAGCAATTTCCCCTGCAAGAATTTCAGGACCAATCGCAAGGACTGAGCGTGCTGTATTCGGTGAAAATAGAGGGCTATCCCAATTTGGATCTTTCATCGCTAACGATGCACGCAATGACGCCAGTGCTAGCTCAGCTTGCTGCAATTGCTTTGTTGCAACAAACGCCAAGCCACGTGCGTAATGCCAACTGCCAGTCAAGAAAGCGCTCTCTTTTGGAGGTGGGGGTTCTTCTAACATCATTTGCCAATGCCCAAAACGAGTGAGCGCCCAATACGGCAGCACACGAAATATCGCCATTGCAGGCAGTGTGATCAAAGTTTCATCACTAATTTTGCTAGCTGCTTTACGTGCAGCATCAATAGCAGGTTGGCTTTGGCCATCGAGTGTTGCAGCAAACCACAAAAAATGAATATTATGTGGGTAATATCCCATCGGATAGATACCTTGCGGGTGGCATTGCATCATATAATTTTCATCTACTGCAATTGCTAACTGATTACTCCTCATCGAATCTGCGTAACGACCAACGCGTTGATAAATATGCGAAGGCATGTGAACCATATGACCTGCATCCGGCATCAATGTCAATAACGTGTCAGCAGCCGGTTCTGCTCGTTCCGGTGTATTCGTTGGTTCTATCAAATGAATATATAGATGCAAGGCACCAGGATGTTTAGGGTTGCTTTTCAACACGTCTTCAGTAATCGATACTATCTCATTTGTACCTGCATAGGGTTGCCCATCAGGCATCCAATAATTCCAGGGACGAAGATTCATCATTGACTCGACGTAAAGCATTGCAATATCCTGATCCTCAGGGAATTGCATATAAGCTAAGCGCATTACTGCAGCGTAAGCGTGATCGTTTGCAACTCGATCCACTGGAGTACCTGTATAGCGCTTGCTTAGCGCGAGTATCAACGCGCGTTCCTTCGTTGAAACAGAATCATCAAGCAATAACAACGCTTTTTGGATTAATGCTAAAGCACCAGGCTCGTCTGCTGGCTCCATTGCCGCATTAATATTTGGACCTAGCACAAGTGCTTGCCCCCAGTAGGCCATAGCGAGCGATGGATCTAATCGAGCGGCTTCTTGAAATGCTCGATAAGCTTCAGCATGATTAAATGCATAGGCCAAATTGAGCCCTTGATTAATGAATAACTGAGCTTGCGCATTATGAGTACTCACTGCAAAGTGATGCGAGCCCAAGTTTTGAATTCTTATGGCACTTTCTTCATTGATGCCTAATTGATGCGTTGACTGTCGATTATTTTGGCGCGCAGTATCGATCTCTTTAGCCAATAATTGACTTGAATTTATCGAACCTATTCCCTCTAGGAAGATGAGAAGAAGAAAAAACAGAGAACACTGCATTGATTGAAAAAAAGAACTACGCATGGTAATTCCTTTCAGTTGGAATGAATTGTTTTTCCAGATCTAACACACCATCAGACCTGGAAAAAGAATTGAGTCAATACTGACGCTTAATTTGAAATCAAATTACCGCTACCATCAACCTTGATAGTGAATCGGTCAATTTCAGTACCTGATTGGTTCGATTTTTTTACTTGGACTTCATAAATGGCAGACGAGTCAGATCCACTTTTCTCAATTCTTTCTGCTTCTCCACCGTGAAGATTGGTAATGATGCCATGTTGCACCTCTTCTGAGAGTTGGTACAGTTTCACTTCAACGCTCGCACCATGATTAATTGCAAAACTCATAGATGCAAACAATGAAAATACAATAGCAACAGCCAGGTTACGTACTTTTGAATTCATCTTTAATTCTCCTATTTAATTAAATTGAATCGAATGTAATGATTGATGCGTAAATCAAGAAACGAAGGAATAACTTTTTATTAGTCCTACACTCATCCCCTATCGTACGCATTGCGTTGCAGCAATGCAACGAAAATAAAGCAAAAAGCCCATT
>CAZIDT010000124.1:0-5204 GCA_964537855.1 uncultured Nitrosomonas sp. | reverse complement strand
AAGATGCTCGATCAGGAAGTGGATTTTCTTTCAACGATATTGCTGCTGATCGTGCTGGAACAAAATTTGCTGAAAAAGCAATTGAGAATCGTATGTCAGCATTAAACATACAAGGGAAACTATCCTCAGGTCTTGATGATACAGACTTAATGCCTGCATGGTCAGATTTGCCCGAATTCCTATCCGAGACTGCGTTCAAAGAACGATTCGGTGCTATTAATACACCGTCTTACTTACAATTGATAGAAAAGATTGAACAGCGTATTACACATTTGGTTATTTTTGACTGAAAATTATTGCATTAATCGTTTCATGGTATCAAGCAAGGTTTCATTATCTGGATCTGCTTCAAGTGCGGAACGCCAAATCTTTTCTGCATTTTCTCTTTCTCCCTGTACCCACAGTACTTCACCTAAATGTGCGGCAATCTCTGGATCAGGTCGAGAACTAAATGCTAGGTTTAGATAATTTAAACCTTCTTGGATTTTTCCCATACGAAAGTAAACCCAGCCTAGGCTATCCATAATATAAGGATCATCTGGCGATAACTCTACCGCTTTCTTGATTAGCTCTAACGCCTCAGTTAAACGAACGCCTCGCTCAGCTAGGCTATAGCCTAACGCATTGTAGGCATGTGCATTATCTGGTTTAAGTTCAATTAATCGCCGCAAATCTTTTTCAACGATATCGAATCGATCAATCTTATCAGCAGCAAGTGCCCGATCATAAAGTAATTCGGGCTGATCCGGGTTGCTACCCAGCTTTTTGTCTAATAGATTAAATGCTTCTTGGTGCTTACCAAATTCTCTTAGAAGCTGTGCCTCAGCCAGAATTAGCTGAATTTTTTGTTGATCGGTCTCGGTAGGAATTTGATGGAGATGTTGCCGTGCACGGCTTATTCCATCCTTTTTGGCAATTAAAGCTGCATATCGAATCTGAGCAGGGAAGAAACGTTCTCCACTCGAAATGCGTTGGTAGGTTTCAATTGCGTCATCGGGTCTTTGAGTTACTTCATAGATTCTAGCCAGATTAAAATAGATGTTGTTATGATCTTCATAGCCAAGATCAAGAGCTTTTTTGAAGTTTTCTTCTGCACCTTCGAAATCATTTAATTCTAAGGACAATAATCCCACTGCTACCGCAATATCAGGATTGACAGGGTTTTCGGCCATCATTTTCTGGAAGTGTTCGCGTGCTAATGGAAAATTCTTTTCAGTCATTAACATTCGCACGTAGGCAATCCTCATATCATTGGCTTTAGGATATTTGCCAAGATAATTCTCGTAAAAGCTCATGGCCTCAACATTTGCAATTTGCTGCAAAATACGTCCTTGGTGAATGGCAGCAATTTCCCAGTCGGGACGTAGCTCCAGCGCTCGCTTCATTTCTTTGAGAGCAATATCAAGCTGATTATTTGACCAAGCGGCTTGTGATACAGCAAAGTGAGCTTCTGGTAAATTAGGATATTTCGATGCGAGCGATTGAACTAGTTTGTAGCTTTCAGCTTTCTGAGGGTGCCTTGATAACAGCTTATTCAGGTGCATAAACGCTTTATCAACCGAGCTCTTTTCAGAGGATAACAATTTCTCGAGATGTGGTTTTGCTTTATCGAGTTTGCCGATACTAACAAACAATGCTGCTGCTGCTTGTCGAGCATTCATTGAATTGGGTTCTAAGTTAACCCAGTGAGCTACCGCTTCTTGTGCTGCATCAGGACGACGTGCGCGCAGTGCAATATCAGTTGCTCTCTCAGCGATCCGAGGGTCACGTGTGCTTTTCGCTAAACGGGAATAGCTCTGTATAGCAACATCAAGATTCTCTCGCTGTAATGCGGTTTCAGCCAATAAGTAGTCAAAAAGTATTTCACTCGTCAGCGCTTGCTTCGGTGAGTCAATTTGGGACTGGTTTTCTTTTGCCAGTCTTTCACTATTGATACTACCGACTTTAGGTAATTGGTTACAACCCGCAAGTCCAATAAGGAGTAATAATAAAAACTGCTTAGATTTCATTTAAATTAAACTCATAAATAATAATAGGACTTATAACTCAACAATCAGTTCTTTAGACTACGACATATTTTTCAATTTACATGATGTAAGTTTATAACGAACACTCATGGATAATCATCTTATTTTTGTGTTACTAACAAAAATCTAGAAATGAATCATTGAGTTGAGAAAGGATTGGGCCTGCTATTATCGGGTTGGTTTTGTGGAAACGGATTGGCTGATCCACTTCGATTCTGTCCTGAAGGGGTTGATTGGCCAGTAAACGGATTAATATTTGAGGGCTGACCAGGAGATCCGGGAGTTGTATTGGATTGACCCTGTTGTCGCCCCTGGCCTGTTGTTCCGGATGCATGATTAAATTTCCAGTCTTGGTAACTCTTGGCCTTTGAGAAAGCTGCATATTGTTCAGGAAAATTAGCGCGCTTAATCGGAGTTTTTGTCGATAAGCTATATACGCCGGTAATACCTTTTTCGCCTTGCTTAATAAGACCCCATTCAAAGCTATTCGTCATGGGATCCATATAAATTTTCCGTAGATACCGTTTTGTAACAATAGAACCCTCATCTTTTAAGAGATCCGTTAACGATTCTGGGTAGCGTTGACTCCGATTGGCACTGGTAGCGTTATTATAAAAAGCTTCAATCGCTAGGCGAAATTGATCACCCACATAAAGCAGTTCGATTTCTTTTTCTCTTTGAGCGGCAGTCTGCCACATTTGACCTAATCCGGCCAACGCGACCCCTGCAAGGGTAATTGAGAAAAGTGTCCATAAATAAATATAGCCTTGGTGCCGACGAGAAAAAATAGGCACGTTGCTACCATTTATCGTAGAACGATCCATCTAAAGCCTGGCGATCTGAACTACTCCGTACATCGTACATACCTTCAATTTCAGGATCGGAAGGAGGTACTTCGATCCAAGTTTGTGAACTTTCCGTCATCGGATCGATGGGAACCGCTCGAATATACTTTTCTTCCACTAATTGATTAAGGCTCAGCGGGTATTTCCCGGTATCGGAATAGAATTTATCGATTGCGTCTCGCATAATGCTTAAATTCTGCCTTAAAACTGCTTCGCGTGAGCGATCGATCGAATTGAAGTATCTGGGAGCAACGATGCTCAAGAGCGTTGCGATGACAGCCATGACGACCAGTAGCTCAATCAACGTAAAACCATTTGGGCGGTGCATAACAGTCCTTATTACCATCGGTTGTAGGGTATTCCATTTAATCCAACTTTATTGGATCGAGAGTAAACATCAAACACATCATCGCCTTCATCAGGGTCATCTGGCGGACTCTCATAGCTGCGTTTTCCCCAGGTGTCGGCATTAGAAACATCGGGATTCTCAAACATCGGGTCACGCGGCAATTTCCGCATGAAATAGATCATACTTTTTTTAGGATCTTTAATATTTGGGACACCCTCTACAAGCATTTCTAGGCGCTTTGGATAACCTACTTCATCTGCTTTTTTTTCTACTCTACCTTCATCGGCTGCTTGTTTATATAAGTCGATCGCAGTTCGAATTTGCCTTAAAGCAATGCGTAGTTCTTGTTCTTTCTCTCGTTTAACTGTCATTTGGTAGAAGGGCATTGCTGCTGCAGCTAAGATTGAAAGTAAAGCAACGACCACAATCATTTCAACTAATGTAAATCCTCGGTTTACCTCACGAAGATATTTATGCAATAAAGGCATCATTACTACTACTGAATTTCAATAATCGCTGGGGATGGTAGATCCACATCGACTGATTCTCCTTTTTCATTGCGGGTTGAAATACTTTGCACAGTAATATTCGTTGTGCCGGGATTAGCGCTGACCGCTTTGAAACGTAACACTGCGGTCATGCCATTCGGTTCTTCTCTACCTAATTTGAGTGTTCGGGAGCCGGACTTTTCTCCACCATCCAGTAGCTCTAGCATGCCTTTATCGTAAACCAACTCAAGTTCACTCGCTAACTTAGTATTTTGTGTCATCAGGCGAATCGTCGCGGTAAATTCTTTATCCATCGCAACGGTTGTAGGAGATTGTAAGCTCAATGTCGGATTAGCTGGATTGGCTTGTGCGGCAGCTGCAAATGGATTTGGTATTGATTCGGAGTCATCTGCTAGCATCGGTGCGCTGAATGCTACCGCAGAGTTGGCTGCAGGTCCAGCAGGAGCCATTGCTAATGATTTGGGCGCTGTTTTTCTAATCATGGTTGGTGATCTCCCAGCTACAGAAGCCGTACCTGAGTAGAATTCGCTTTCGAGTTTGGTTGGTTGAGGGATATTGCGCATCACATAAGGAGTAATAAGTAAGACGATTTCAGTGCTTTCTCGATTAAAATTGTGACCGGTAAATAATCTACCGAGTACCGGTATATCGATTAGGCCTGCAATGCCCTGGAATCCTTTCCGATCATTGTCGCGTATCAATCCAGCTAGAACCTGTGTTTCACCATCTTTTGATGATAACAGCGTTTCTGCGCTGCGCGTCCCGATTCTGAATGCTCTGGTTGTTCCAGAAGTTTCAGCGGCACCTAACGTGCTGACTTCCAAAGCAACTTTTACTGAAACTTCATTGTTAAATGAGATGATTGGCTCGACCTCGACTTTTAAGCCCACATCAAGATAAGTTACATTTTGGGAAATAACGCCGGTTGCAGTAGCATTCGCCTGGAAAATTGGAATCTTATCGCCTAACAAAATTTTAGCCTTCTCACGATTCTTAACACGAATTCGGGGGTTAGCCAGAATATCATCGACGGTTAGGTTTTTCTTAAAATCGATCACGACTTGGTTGGTTACCGTAAAATTTCTAAGCCCATCACTAGAGGCCTGTTCTGCGCCAATGGAACTGAATTTTGCAATGGCAGGTCCGGCAGCAGCGCCGGCGGCAGGTACACCGCTGAAAGTAATTTGCTGGGGAAATTTAGGACCCAATTCCATAACCCGAGTACGACTTACTTCTAATACTTCAATATCGAGCATGACTTCCGGATCAGGGAAATCATTGATCGCAACGAGTCGCTCGACTAAACGAATTGCCTCTAAGGTATCTCTTATTACAAAGAGGTTAAGCTTTTCATTCACATAGATATCTTTTGATTTAACTAACCCTCGAATCATCGCAACCATTTGTTTTACATCGGTATTAGCTATGTGAAAGCTGCGTACAACCAACTCTTGATAGTCTTTTTGTTTTGCCG
>CAZIDT010000123.1:0-5218 GCA_964537855.1 uncultured Nitrosomonas sp. | reverse complement strand
CACTATAAAACTATGGCAAGAATCGTTAAATGCATCAAATTAGGACAGGAAGCAGAAGGGCTCGATGCACCCACATACCCCGGGGAGCTCGGAAAACGTATTTTTGAGAATGTCTCCAAACAAGCCTGGGGCCAATGGATCAAACATCAAACCTTACTTGTGAATGAATATCGCTTAAACTTGGCTGATATCAAAGCGCGGAAATATCTTGCAGGACAGATGGAAGCTTATTTTTTTGGCGAGGGTGCAGATAAGCCTACGGGCTATGTTGCACCCAATGACAATACATAAAAACATCACAATCATCAGTTAATCTGTTTTATTTTTAGCCAAGCGTCCACGCAATGGATATCGTTGAATAAAACAGCACACCAACAATGAATGATTTTTCTAATCCAATTCAGTTCTTAAACCGAGAGCTCAGTCAGATCGAGTTTAATCGTCGCGTTCTTGCGCAGGCGGAGAACAAGGAGATGCCGTTACTCGAACGATTGCGTTTCTTGTGTATCGTCAGCAGCAATCTTGATGAATTCTTTGAGGTTCGTGTCGCGGGATTAAAGGAACAGATTAAATTAGATGCGCCAGGTTTTGGTTTAGATGGAATGTTGCCGCGACAAGCCTTTAAACGAGTTTCAGAGCAGATTCATCAACTCGTGGCAACACAATATCAATTACTCAATGAAAGTATCTTACCTGAACTAGCGCAACAGGGAATTCGCTTTCTTCGGAGAGCAAGCTGGAATGACGTACAACGCGAATGGATTAAAGCTTTCTTCTTCCGTGAGCTGATGCCGATGCTAACGCCCATTGGTCTTGATCCTTCACATCCGTTTCCACGGGTATTAAACAAAAGCTTAAACTTTATCGTGGAGCTAGAAGGTAAGGATGCATTCGGACGTAATTCCGGTATCGCTATTGTCCAGGCACCGCGCATTCTTCCTCGTATCATTCGGCTCCCAAGTGATGTCAGCACCGAAGAGTATAGTTTCATCTTCTTATCATCGATTTTGCATGCCCATGTCGGTGAGCTTTTCTCAGGTATGCAAGCGATAGGCTGTTTTCAATTTCGTGCCACTCGCAACAGTGACCTTTTCGTTGACGAGGAGGAAATTAAAAATCTGCGTATAGCGCTTCAGGGTGAACTTCCTCAGCGACATCTGGGTGATGCAGTCAGGCTCGAGGTAGCTGACAGTTGCCCGCAACATATGATTGCCTTTTTACTTGAGCAATTAGGACTTACTCAAGATGATCTGTATCAAGTGAGTGGGCCCGTTAATCTCGTAAGATTAATGCGTGTCCCTGACCAAATTGATCGCCCGCAACTTAAATTTCCATTATTCATACCTGGCCTACCGTTTTCATCGCAAAAGAAAAAAAATAACGATATTTTCCATCTAATCCGCAAGAACGATATCTTGCTGCATCACCCTTATCAATCCTTTCAACCGGTTATTCAGTTCATACAACAAGCTTCCATCGATCCCGATGTCGTTGCGATCAAGCAAACCGTCTACCGAACTGGCTCCGACTCAACCATCATGGAAGCGCTTATCCATGCTGCGAGTAAAGGTAAAGAAGTCACCGTCGTAGTGGAGCTTTTAGCGCGGTTTGATGAGGAGGCCAATATCAATTGGGCTAGCCGCCTTGAAGAAGTCGGTGCACATGTAGTATATGGCGTTGTTGGTCATAAAACACATTCTAAAATGGCAATGATTGTACGTCGCGAAGTGGGTAGATTGCGGCGCTATGTTCACTTAAGTACGGGTAACTATCATACTGGCACGGCAAAACTTTATACCGATTTTGGATTGATTACGTGCCATGAAGAAATTTGTGCCGATGTTAACGAGGTATTCTTTCAGCTTACGAGTCTTGGCAAAGCCAGTAAGTTAAAGCATTTATGGCAATCACCCTTTAGTCTTCATCATCAAATCATGGATGCGATTAACCGAGAAACTGAGAATGCAAAAGCGGGTAAACCAGCGCATATCATTGCAAAAATGAACGCATTACTTGAACCTGGGATTATTCGAGCGCTCTATGCGGCATCCAATGCAGGTGTAATCATTCATCTAATCGTAAGAGGTGCTTGTGCGCTTCGACCTGGCGTGCCCGGTTTATCCACGAATATCAAGGTACGTTCGGTGATCGGCCGCTTCCTCGAACATTCCCGTATCTTTTATTTTCGTAATAATAACCAGCATCATGTTTATTTATCGAGTGCAGATTGGATGGATCGAAATTTTTTCAGACGAATCGAAATTTGTTTTCCGATCCTTGATTCACGTTTAAAAAAACGCGTTATTACTGAAGGATTAAGACCTTATTTAAAAGACAATGTGCAAGCTTGGGAAATGGACTGTAATGGTCATTACAAGCAAAAAACTTCACATCGGGGTAAACGATTCTGTGCTCAAGAAGCATTGCTAACAAAACTCGTCGCGGTTCAACAAAGTTAGACCTAAGATTCTTATGGCCAGAGAAATCGAACTTAAATTAACCATCCCGCCAGATCATGTCAAAGAAATAGCGCAGCTACCATATCTCAATTTATTATCAATTGCTCCCTCGAAAAAGCAGAAGCTATATAGTATTTATTACGATACACCGGATTTATTACTGAAAAACCAGCGCTGCTCATTGCGTATTCGCCGCATTGGCAAGCAATGGATTCAAACCATTAAGTCCGGTGGCAATATTTCAGCAGGCTTACATCAACACAATGAATTTGAAGTTACGTTAAATAAGGCTCAGCCTGATTTTAATCACTTGCAACATACGGGCGTTATTACCCTTGCTCAACAACGTGTTGCAATTAAATCATTAAAGCCAATTTTTATTACGCAATTTACGCGTGACACTCATACCTTACAAACAGAAGATGGCAGCATTATTGAATTCTGCTTAGACTGCGGGAAAATTACTGCTGACCATCTGAGTGATTCCATCAATGAAATTGAGCTCGAATTAAAAGCAGGCAATCCTGCTCAGCTGTTCCACTTCGCATTGGAAATCGCACAACGCGTTGATTTCCCAATTCGCCTTGAAAATGTGAATAAAGCTGAAAGGGGTTATAAACTCTTTACAGGCACTCGCACTCCTCCTACTAAAGCAACACCCATCGAAATAACAGCTAAGACCCCATTCGTAAACGCTTTAGATAAAATTCTTTCGAACTGCCTTTCGCAGTTAACTAAAAATGAGCATGGCGTCTTATTTAGCGAGAATCCTGAGTATCTTCATCAAATGCGCGTTGCGATTCGCCGACTTCGCTCTACTTTTATTATTTTTAAGTCACTGCTATCTAAACAACAGCAATTGATCGATTTTTTTGAGCATGAGCTTAAATGGTTGCTGCACTTGCTAAATCCAGCTAGAGACTGGTATGTTTTTGTCAATGAAGTACTGCCACCGATCGTTTCTAATTGCTCTGACATCAAATCAATTGTTGCTATTCAGAAGTTGGGTCAGAAGCAACTGAGCAAATATACCCAGCACGTGCAAGTGCATCTCCAATCCAAACGCTACCTAGAATTTATTCTAAAACTCAATTTATGGATTTATAACTTGCGTCACGATATCAAGCTAGAATCGAATTTATCGATTGGGTCGTTTTCCAAATCCTACTTGCTTGATCAGCATTCAACCATCACAAAAAATAGAGATAGATTGGGAAAATTAAAACCGGCTGCTTTGCATGCTTTACGCATTCAAATCAAGAAACAGCGTTATGCAGCAGAATTCTTTCACTCACTTTATGCGAAGCAAGCATGCTTCAAAGACTATCTTCAATTACTCACAATACTGCAGAGCACATTGGGATCGATCAATGATAACTATATGATCGATGAGCAACTTGAATCCATTCTCTCTTCACAAAAACAAAAGAAGTTGGCACAAACAATAGGTATTATTCAAGGCTGGAAAGCGCATGCAACTTCACAAATAAAAGTAGGCTTAAAAAATAACTGGAAAGAATTTTGTGATTCATCACCGTTTTAAGTGATGAATAAAGAACAGTGATGGAAGGGTAAATATATTCATCATGTGGTTGATTAATTTGAATTAATCAACCACATTTTTTTATTTAATTATTTAACAATAGCTTTTAACTCGCCTTTTACATATTTCGTTGCCATGTTGTCCAACATAATGGGTTTGATTTTGCTTGCCTGCCCCGCACAACCAAACGCTTCAAAACGTGCTTTACATATGTCTTTGGCTGCTGCTGTTGCATCTTTCAGAAATTTACGTGGATCAAATTCGCTCTTATTCTTAGCGAGATGACGGCGAATAGCGCCAGTCATTGCCAAACGGATGTCAGTATCGATATTGACCTTTCTGACACCATATTTAATCCCTTCTTGAATTTCTTCAACTGGCACACCATAGGTTTCTTTCATTTCTCCACCATATTCACGAATGATCTCAAGCCACTCTTGAGGAACGGAGCTCGATCCATGCATTACCAAGTGGGTGTTCGGAATCCGCTTATGAATTTCTTTAATGCGTTCAATGGCAAGAATGTCACCTGTTGGTTTACGCGTAAATTTATAGGCACCATGTGATGTTCCAATTGCAATAGCAAGTGCATCCACACCGGTCTTCTTAACAAAATCAGCAGCTTGTTCTGGATCAGTCAGTAATTGATCGTGGGTTAATACACCCTCTGCGCCATGACCATCTTCAGCTTCACCCATACCGGATTCGAGCGAGCCCAAGCAACCTAATTCTCCCTCAACAGATACACCGACAGCGTGAGCAATTGCGACTACTCTTGCAGTCACATCGACATTATAGTCATAAGACGAAGGTGTTTTAGCATCCTCTTCCAATGAGCCATCCATCATCACACTGGAAAAACCACTACGAATTGCATTGACGCATACCGCAGGTGAAGCGCCATGATCTTGATGCATAACGATAGGAATATGAGGATAAGCTTCTACAGCCGCCGCAATCAAATGACGCAGAAAAGCTTCACCCGCATATTTTCTAGCGCCGGCAGAACCTTGCATAATCACAGGGCTATTACACTCATCAGCCGCTTGCATAATCGCTTGGATTTGTTCTAAATTATTTACATTAAACGCGGGCAAACCATAGCCATTTTCTGCAGCATGGTCCAACAATTGACGCAATGAAACAAGTGCCATCTATATTCTCCTTCCTAAATATTACCTAATTAAAAAAATATCAAAATAAAATCTTAAATGAG
>CAZIDT010000122.1:0-5220 GCA_964537855.1 uncultured Nitrosomonas sp. | reverse complement strand
GTCCTAGCGCAGAGATACGACGTTTATGTGTTACCTCAGAAAGTGGGTTTGTTTGATCCATGAATTGTGATAATTGGCTTGAGCCAAAAAACTCACGCGCTGCAGCAGATACCGGCTTAGCATTAATCAGATCATGTGGCATCAAATTTTCTGACTCTGCTTGACTTAATCGCTCTTTGACAGCCCTTTCAACTCGTGCCAAACCTGCTCTAAATTGATTTTCGGCTAGCTCCCCAACCGAACGTACTCGACGATTTCCCAGATGATCAATATCATCAATTTCACCTCTTCCATTCCGAAGTTCTACCAATATTCTGATGACATCAATAATATCTTGATGAGTTAAGGTCGGCAGTCCTTCTAATTCAGATCTACCTACACGGCGATTAAATTTCATGCGACCTACTACCGATAAGTCGTAACGATCGGGTGAGAAGAATAATCCATTAAATAGCGCAATAACCGCTTCCTCAGTTGGCGGTTCGCCTGGACGCATCATACGATAAATTGCCACTTGAGCAGAAAACTGATCAGCGACTTCATCAGTTCGTAAAGTAAGGGAAATATAGGGGCCTTGGTTAAGATCATTTATATATAGCGTTGTGATCGTTTTAATCCCTGCAACCCTTATTTTTTCAAGTATTGTTTCTGTAATCTCATCATTTGCTAGCGCAATGATTTCACCTGTTTTTTGATCAACTACAGTCTTAGCTAGAATTTTCCCGATCAAAAAATCTTCTGGAATTTCAATTTTTTCTATGTTAGCTTGTTGTAAATCTCTAACATGTTTAGCTGTAATTCGTTTATCTTTCTGGATTATTGTCTCGCCATTGCTTGAAACAATATCAAAGCTTGCCACTTCACCACGAAGTCTCTCAGGAACAAGATCAAACAAAATTTTGTTCTTAGAAAAATGAAAATGATCAAAGACAAAAAAATCAGCAAGAATTTGCTCAGGCGTACAACCCATGGCTTTCAATAAAGTAGTCACAGGCATTTTACGTCTGCGGTCTATCCGAAAATAGACGTAATCTTTAGAGTCGAACTCAAAGTCAAGCCATGAACCACGATAAGGAATAATTCTTGCGGAAAAAAGTAGTTTACCTGACGAATGTGTCTTCCCTCGGTCATGTTCAAAAAAAACACCAGGAGAACGATGAAGTTGAGATACGATTACTCGCTCCGTTCCATTAATAACAAAAGAGCCTGTCTCGGTCATGAGAGGAATTTCTCCCATATAAACCTCTTGTTCCTTGACCTCCTTTACAGTTGGTTTTGAAGATTCTTTATCAAGAATTGTCAACCGAACCTTTGCTCTTAAAGGAGAAGCATAGGTCAGACCTCTTTGTTGACACTCCTTCACATCAAAGGGTGGATGTCCCAGAGTGTAGCTGATGAAATCTAAACGAGCGTTTTTGGAATGACTCTCAATAGGAAAGATCGAATTAAACGCTGCTTGTAGACCAATGTTTTTTCGAGAATTGGCTGATATATTTGCTTGCAAAAACGATGTATAAGACTCCAGTTGGGTCGCAAGAAGAAATGGTATGGGTAGTACACTTGCTCGCTTTGCAAAACTTTTACGTATGCGTTTTTTCTCGGTGAACGAATAGTCCATCAACTTTCTCCAGAAACAGAAGACTCAGTTTAAATATTACTTATTGTGAAACCAACTCAAAAAGTAGTAGCTCTTTGATTATTATGAAGACTCAATTTACATTAGGCAAATGGAGTAAAGGCTGATAGCAATCTTAACTATCAGCCAAACCATTAATTTAGTATTAGTCTTTATCGCTTATTTAATATCACATGTTGCACCAGCTTCTGTAAATTGTTTGCGAATCGCTTCCGCATCTGCCTTAGCAATTCCTTCTTTAACAACCTTTGGTGCTCCATCAACTAAATCCTTAGCTTCCTTCAATCCGAGGCCTGTAACGGCTCGAACTACTTTAATTACATTAACTTTATTATCTCCAGCAGAAGTAAGTATAACTGAGAATTCCGTTTGCTCTTCAGCAGCAGCTGCAGCTGCTGCTGGTGCAGCTACAGCTACGGCAGCAGCTGCTGCCGATACACCAAATTTCTCCTCCATCTTTTTAATAAGTTCTGACAGCTCTATTACTGTCATATTTGCGATTGCATCTAATATCTCATCTTTAGCTATGGCCATATTATCTCTCCCTGCGGTAAATTATTTATATAAAATTATTGTTTCTGATCGCGTACTGCAGCTAAACCACGTACAAATTTTGTGGGAATCTCATTTAGCGTACGAACAAATTTAGCAATTGGCGCTTGCATTGTTCCTAGTAAACTAGACAACAATTCATCTCGACTTGGTAAAGTTGCTAACGCAGCAATATCTTTCGTCGTTAATATCAATCCTGTATTTAAGGCTCCTGCCTTAATAATGAATTTCTCATTATTTTTTGAAAATTCATGGAGTATTTTCGCAGTTAGGACAGGATCCTTTCCAATACCATAAACCAGGGGTCCTGTCATTTGATGCGCAAGCTCTGAAAAAGGGGTATTTTCCACAGCTCGTCTCACAAAGGTATTTTTAATTACTCGAAAAAAAATATTAGCCTCTCGCAATTTTGATCTTATTTCTGTAAATTGACTAACTTTCAAGCCACGATATTCAGACAAAACAACGATTTGAGCATTTGAAATTTCATTAGCGATTCCTGCAACGATTATTTTTTTTTCATCAAGTTTAAAACTCAAAAAAAATCTCCTTATTTTGTTAATAAAACTAAAAAAGAACATTAATTTTATTTTAAAGAATCAATGTTCTCAAAAATTAGCTATCAAAATTCAGGAGAGATATAATCAATCCAATTCCTGTTTTGAATACGCTATCTATGCTGGGTTCTTACTTGATCATCTATAAAATTATTTGATCGAGTAAATCATTAAGCTTCATAAAAAACGATACGATTTATTTATATTATGAAACCCCAACAGTTTCTGATAACCTATTGATAAGAAAACTTATCAATAGTCAAAAGCAACAAATTCAAATCTTATGACAAACCCACCTGCTCGACGCGAACACCTATACCCATCGTACTCGAAAGCGTCATTTTCTTGAGATAAACACCTTTAGCTGTTGTTGGTTTGGATTTATTAACCGCATCAATCAACGCTATGATATTTTTTTTAAGATTTTCTATATCAAAAGAAGCTCTACCAACAGTACAATGAACAATTCCAGATTTATCAGCCCGATATTGAACTTGGCCAGCTTTTGCATTTCTCACTGCACCCGCAACATCAGCCGTGACTGTTCCCACTTTAGGATTAGGCATAAGTCCACGTGGACCTAATATTTGACCTAGTTGACCAACTATACGCATTGCATCTATGCTTGCAATCACCAAATCAAAATCAATATTTCCTGCTTTAATTTTTTCAGCCAAATCCTCAAATCCAACAATGTCTGCTCCCGCATCGACAGCCTCTTTTGCTTTCTCACCTTGAGCAAAAACAGCAACACGTACTGTTCTTCCGGTACCACTTGGCAAAACTACAGATCCACGAACCGCTTGATCTGATTTTTTAGCATCAATCCCTAAATTTATAGCAATATCAATAGATTCATCAAATTTTGCTGTCGCGGTATCTTTTATTATTGCCAACGCCTCCTCTAATTGATAAGACTTATTATTATCCACCTTATTAGCAATCAATTTATACCGCTTAGATATCTTCGCCACGTTACACACCCTCCACTTCAATTCCCATACTTCTAGCGCTACCTGCAATAGTACGTACTGCTGCGTCCATATCAGCAGCAGTTAAGTCTGGCTTTTTCAATTTCACGATTTCTTCTGCTTGCTGACGTGATAATTTACCAACTTTATCAAGATGTGGTTTAGCACTTCCCTTTGTCACCCCTGCCGCTTTCTTAATGAGCACTGTTGCAGGTGTTGTTTTCATCACAAAGCTGAAACTCTTATCAGCATAAGCTGTTATCAGCACAGGAACCGGCAATCCTGGTTCCAATTTCTGTGTGGCCGCATTAAAAGCCTTACAGAATTCCATTATATTGAGTTGTCGTTGGCCTAATGCAGGTCCAATCGGCGGACTAGGGTTAGCTTTTCCTGCGGGTATTTGCAGCTTAATGTAGCCTATTATTTTCTTTGCCAAAGCAACGCTCCTTCCTTCAAATTCTATTTAGATACCACTTACTAATAAAAGTAGAATGAATCTAAGGTAAATAATTAAGATTTCTCCACTTGATCAAAATCCAATTCTATTGGTGTTGGGCGCCCAAATATGAGAACTGACACCCTTAGCTTATTTTTATCATAGTTAACGTCTTCTACAGTTCCATGAAAATCAGAAAAAGGACCTTCTTTAACTCTGACAGCCTCACCTATTTCAAATAAAACTTTAGGTTTAGGCTTCTCAACACCAGCTTTTATCTGATCAAGAATATTTTGCATTTCCTTCTGGCTTATCGGTGTAGGTTTTGTAAGCGAGCCGCCAATAAATCCACTAACTTTCTCAGTATGTTTTACAAGATGCCAAGTCTCATCTGTCATTTCCATTTCTATAAGAATATATCCTGGAAAAAACTTCCTTTCACTAATATTCTTCTGCCCACCTTTTATTTCCATCACTTCTTCAACAGGAACCAATATCTGACCAAACTTATCTTCCATATTGGCTCTTGCAATACGTTCCTGCAAAGCACGCTTAACAGTATTTTCATAACCAGAATACGCATGTATCACGTACCATTTTTTATTCATTCCATCTCCTGGGTCACCACTCAACCTTCTTGATTCAGAGCATATTTCACCAACACCATTAACCCAGCATCAACTAACCATAAAAATATAGCCATTACTGAAACAAAAGCAAAAACAGCACCCGCTGTCTGAAAAGTTTCTTTCTTATTTGGCCACACCACTTTTTTAGCTTCTTCAATTGAATCTTTGCTAAAAACATAGAATTGTTTGCCTTGGTTAGTCGATAATGCAATTAGAATTGCGATTAACAGGCCAGCGAATAGGCCAAGCAGCCTAACTACTGTCGCGCTATCTTTTAAAAAATAAAAGGCAAACAAGCCCCCAATCGCTGACAAGATAGCCAATCCCAGTTTAAAATTATTCACTTACTAACACCCTTCCCATTAAAACCATGTGAAGCAAAAAATATTCATTATGGCAGGCCAGGAGGGCATCGAACCCCCAACCTTCGGTTTTGGAG
>CAZIDT010000121.1:1774-5221 GCA_964537855.1 uncultured Nitrosomonas sp. | reverse complement strand
TATAATTGCGGGTTTTTAGAATTCTCTAGTGAGAAAGGGGTAATAAAGATTTTATGACTACAGTTAAAGTGAAGGAAAATGAGCCATTTGAAGTTGCAATGCGTCGTTTTAAACGTGCAGTAGAAAAAACAGGCTTACTGACTGAATTAAGGGCCCGTGAATTTTATGAGAAACCTACTGCTGAGCGTAAACGTAAACTTGCAGCAGCGGTAAAACGGACTTACAAACGATTGCGTAGTCAGTTATTGCCTCCTAAGCTTTACTAGTAGAACCTATCGTAGCCATGGACTTGAAACAAAAAATTGCAGATGATATGAAAGCAGCAATGCGTTCAGGCGATTCTAAGCGACGCGATGCAATTCGATTATTGCAAGCAGCGATCAAACAGCGAGAAGTCGATGAAAGAATTACACTGGATAATGTAGCAATTACGTCAGTTATCGAAAAAATGCTAAAACAACGAAAAGATTCCATTGCTCAGTATGAAATAGCAAAACGACAGGATTTAGCAGAAGCAGAAAAATTTGAAATAGAGGTTTTGCAAGCTTATATGCCACAACCCTTGGGTGAAGAGGAAATCGTTCAAATTATCAATGAAATGATGGCCTCGATAGATCAATTCGATCAACAAAGTATGGGGAAGGTTATGGCAGCGTTAAAACCAAAACTAGCAGGACGTGCAGATATGGGTTATGTATCTGGATTAATTAAAGAGAAAATAAAAGCACTAACTTAATCGAGTGTGCTCATAAACCCTTGAGAATTTAATTAAGGAGAGTCATTGATTTGTTTTAAGTATTAACTTCCCCTATTTAATAAATGATTTCGCAATCGTTTATTCAGGAATTACTTAATCGTATTGATATTGTTGATGTCATCGAGCAAAGTATTCCATTAAAAAAGTCAGGTAGCAATTATGTTGCGTGCTGTCCCTTTCATAATGAAAAAACCCCCTCATTTTCAGTAAATCAATCAAAGCAGTTTTATCATTGTTTTGGATGCGGTAAACATGGAAACGCTATTAATTTTTTAATTGAATTTAGCGGAGTCAGCTTTATTGATGCAGTTGAAAATTTAGCTGCTCAGGTTGGTATGCAAGTTCCTAGAAATAATGTAGCTTCTAGCAAAGTAGTTGATAGATCGAGCTCTAATTTGACTTCCGTGGTAGATGATCAGAAGAGCATTGATAAAAAACAGGATGATCAAATCCTTCGTTGTATGGCTGATCAGTTAAAAGTTGCTGCTGATTATTACCGAGAACAACTTAAACACGCAACCAAGGCAATATCGTATTTAAAACAACGTGGATTATCGGGAGAGCTTGCTGCTCGCTTTAAGATTGGCTATGCGCCGAGTGGGTTAAGGAATCTCTCACAAATTTTTATCGACTATGATCAAGATGAATCAGAAAATTTATTATTAAGAAATGGCCTGATTATTAGAAGCAGTAATGGTAAATATTACGATCGATTCCGAGCGCGTATTATTTTTCCGATTCATAATCAAAAAGGGCAAATCGTTGGTTTTGGCGGCCGGGTAATTGATGCCGAGGGCGAGCCTAAATATCTTAATTCGCCTGAAACACCGTTATTCATCAAAAGCCAAGAACTATATAATTTATTCTCGGCCCGTAAAGCGATTCGCGAATCAGGGCGTGTGCTGGTTGTTGAAGGTTACATGGATGTTGTTATGTTGTCGCAATATGGTATCGACTATGCAGTAGCTACCTTAGGTACCGCTACTACATCATCACACATCCAAAAGCTTTTGCGCCAAACTGATGAAATTATATTTAGCTTTGATGGCGACAATGCAGGTAAGAAAGCAGCTTGGCGGGCCTTGGAAACGAGCCTCGCTCATTTAAAGGATGGCAAAAAAATAAGTTTTCTTTTTTTACCTGATGGCGATGATCCTGATAGTTTTATCCGTAAATTTGGTAAGCAAACATTTGAATCACTCTTTGAGGAAGCAATTCCACTATCTGATATGTTGATTGGAGAATTAT
The DNA here is from genome assembly GCA_964537855.1 of uncultured Nitrosomonas sp. Lineage (GTDB taxonomy): Bacteria > Pseudomonadota > Gammaproteobacteria > Burkholderiales > Nitrosomonadaceae > Nitrosomonas. Next base: position 3,216 of record CAZIDT010000121.1, on the reverse strand, counting down.
CTTCGAGAGTTAATCTTCAATCGAGTGAGGGTCGAGCTGCAGTCATTCAAATTGCAAAGCCATTGATTCAATTAATTTCTGCGCCAATACTGAAGTTAATATTGATAAAGCGACTTTCTCAGTTAGCTGGGGTGAATCAGGAAGCATTGACCAAGATTTTTGAAAATAAGATAAAAAATGCGAGCGTTCAGTCAAGTAAGCAAATTGAAAATTTGAGATCACAACCTATCTCACCTTATCATAAATTAATGAAAATTTTGCTCCTTGCTCCGCGTTTTATTTACAAATTAGATCAGGATTTATCTTTTTTGTTTAATGGTACGCCTCAGCAGATTGGGCGCGCATTGGAAGCGTTGGTAAATTTTTATAAATCGTTATCGTCACAAGAATTAGAGACTCAGCAAATTCCTGAAACGCTATTACATTTTTCTGAAACAACGCATGCAGAAGAACTCAATAAAACAACAGAACTCAAATTAGGATGGGAAAATGAAATCGATTTGGAAGCCGAATTTTTAGGATTATTATCTAGAATAAAGGATATACAACGTAAAGAGAGAATGACAGTATTACAAAATAAACCACTTAATTTATTAACCGAACAGGAAAAGAAAGAGCTACAGCAGTTAGCTAATTTGTCTTAACTAAGTAATCCAATTTTAATTGAAATTTATTTTCCCGTATGATAGAGAATGGGTAGGATTAATTTTCATTTCTATATATAATGCACGGTTTTATCAAGCATTGAAAAAAGCTGTCGATGCCCTTGGCTTTGCTGATAGAGTTTTACTCTATGACCTTGATTTACTGGACAATTTAATTGATAGGCCCAAGCCATTTCTAATAACAATTTTGAGTGATTATCACGAAGATGCCCAAAGATAATAACATGAGCAATAAACCAACGAAGCGAGAAAAGATTACTAAAAATTCACCCGCTACTGAGCAGATAGAAATTACTGAAGAGCAGTCATTAGAAGAGAATGAGGTTGTGAAAGGTGCAAAGTCATCAAGAAATAATAAAGCAGTAAAGAAAGCAAAGGTAGCAGCTACCTCCAAGGAAGTGGTTGATACTCCGGTTGCTCCTGAAGTTATCGTACCGACAGCTCAGGATATTGAAGCAAAAAAAACACGCCTTAAAAAACTGATTGTTCAGGGTAAAGAACGTGGATATTTAACCTATGCTGAGATTAATGATCACCTTCCTGATGATATGCTCGACGCAGAGCAAATAGAAGGCGTGATCAGTATGATCAACGATATGGGTATCTCAGTTCACGATGAGGCACCGGATGCTGAAGCATTGCTCATGTCTGATACAGCAACAGCTGTTACGGATGAAGATGTGGTAGAGGAGGCTGAAGCTGCACTTTCGAATGTTGATTCGGAATTTGGTCGTACAACGGATCCTGTTCGAATGTATATGCGGGAAATGGGTTCGG
>CAZIDT010000121.1:0-1674 GCA_964537855.1 uncultured Nitrosomonas sp. | reverse complement strand
GAATTTGGTCGTACAACGGATCCTGTTCGAATGTATATGCGGGAAATGGGTTCGGTAGAACTGCTGACACGTGAAAGCGAAATCGAGATTGCGAAACGCATTGAAGACGGATTAAGGCATATGATCCAGGCGATTTCTTCAAGTCCAGGAATTATTGGCGACATTCTTAATTTGGCTACGGAAGTAGAGAATGATCGTTTACGCGTAGATGATTTAGTAGACGGCTTCCTTGATGATGACTCACAAGAGATGATGGGGGAAGAACTGTCTGATGAATCGATGGAGCAAGATTTTATATCTGACGAAATGGATGAAGAAGGCAATGTGGCGGTAGTCAGTGCGAGCTTACTTAAGCTGAAAGCTGATGTACTAGAGCGCTTCCTTAGAATTCGTAAAGCCTATAATGAAATGCAGAAAATTGTAGAAAAGACTGGATCGCGAGATAGTAAAAAATATCAAACACTCCAGGAAGCTATTTCTACTGAATTGATGGCGATGAGATTTTCTGCCAAGATGGTCGAAAAGCTATGTGATAAGCAGCGCGATCTCGTTAATGAAATTCGTGGTTGTGAGCGAAAAATAATGGAGTTGTGTGTTTCAAAAGCTGGGATGCCGAGAAATCATTTCATCAAATCATTTCCTGGAAATGAAACAGATTTAGATTGGATTGATGGTGAAATTAAGGCAAATAAAGCTTACAGTCAGTCATTAAAGCATTTTATGCCAGCTATTAAGGAACAGCAGCAAAATCTAATTGCTCTTCAAGAGTTGGCGATGATTCCGATCAAAGAACTAAAAGAAATTAATCGCCAAATGACTACTGGTGAAGCTAAAGCTCGCCGAGCCAAACGCGAAATGACCGAGGCAAACTTGCGTTTAGTTATTTCGATAGCCAAGAAATATACCAATCGTGGATTGCAATTCCTTGATCTGATCCAAGAAGGTAATATAGGTTTAATGAAAGCGGTGGATAAATTTGAATATCGCCGTGGTTATAAATTCTCAACTTATGCAACATGGTGGATTCGACAGGCAATTACTCGATCCATAGCAGATCAAGCCCGGACAATTCGGATTCCAGTACATATGATCGAAACTATCAACAAGATGAATCGTATCTCACGGCAAATATTGCAAGAGACTGGTCAGGAGCCTGAACCAGCGCTATTGGCTCAAAAAATGGAAATGCCAGAAGAGAAAATTAGAAAAATCTTAAAAATTTCGAAAGAGCCTATTTCAATGGAAACGCCAGTAGGTGATGATGAGGATTCTCATCTTGGCGATTTTATTGAAGATTCATCAACCATGGCGCCTGCAGACGCTGCGGTTTATGCAAGTTTAAGAATAGCAACCAAAGATGTATTAGACTCATTAACACCAAGAGAAGCAAAAGTATTACGCATGAGATTTGGGATAGAGATGAATACAGATCATACTTTGGAGGAAGTTGGAAAGCAATTTGATGTTACAAGGGAACGGATTCGGCAAATTGAAGCGAAAGCATTGCGAAAACTGCGACATCCAGCACGATCTGATCGACTCCGAAGTTTTCTTGACACAGGTGGGAACCCATAATTTGCTTTACCTGGCAGACTAGCTTCTATAGAGTTTAGCTAAATCAAAAGGGTCTGTAGCTCAGTTGGTTAGAGCAGGGGACTCATAATCCCTTGGTCG
>CAZIDT010000120.1:3942-5253 GCA_964537855.1 uncultured Nitrosomonas sp. | reverse complement strand
TATTTAATTGTATAAAACTTAATCGAATCATAAAAAATTATTACAGATAATTATCTTAGCGCGAATACTGACTAATTATTAACAGACTTATCCACAGAAATTGTGGACAATACCAACACAGTTTCAAACGAAAAAATAAAAGGGTGTTGTATAAAGAAACATACAACAATAGTCAAATAATACTAAGGTATCCCCCCTAATATTATTTGATTGAAAAAACCGAATTTGTTATTTGAGCTGTTCGTAAAGCAATTTAAGAATTCGGTCAACTGCGGCAGATTCCTCGGGAGTACCCTCTAAAGTGAGTACCTTCACTTCACTGCTAGCACCAACTCCATCAACTTGGATACGATATTTTTCTGTTCTCGAATCATCCTTACCTTTTTGCCAGAATGCGAGCTTAGTTAGCAAACCTTTATCATCACTTGCTTTGCGACTTTCATACTCTGGACTTACGTAGCGGACAAAATAGACACCGTTGGAACGATCACGATCCTCAACCGTAAATCCCCCTCTATCTAAGGCAAGTCCAATACGGCGCCAGGCACGATCAAATGTTTCGCTAACAATCAAAACCCCGTGTCTAGTTTTATCTAGATAAGCTTGTTCTTGCGTTACAATATTTTCACTTTCCGCTACTTCTTTTCTAGCTTTTTCCTCTTCAACTCCGAAGCGCATCATCAATCGAGTCAGCATTTCTGCTTCTAAATTTGGATCGGCAGGACGCGGTTGCCATGCTGTACGATTAGTACTTCGATCGACAAACACTTCATCCATACCACGATGGCTAATATAAATTTCGGTATTTCCTGACTCTACTCTCTCAAATCGTGTGCGAAATTTATCTCGCTCAGCACTTGAATAAATACTATCAAGAAAGGTTGAAAGCAAGCCACGAATTATATCTTGAGGAATTTTTGCTCGATTTTCAGCCCAGTCAGTTTCCATTACACCGATATCAGGTGCTTCGACTTTTAGCAGAAAACCCATATCCTGCCAAAATTCTTTGACAACTGGCCATACATCTTCTGGCGCTTGTTGAACAATTAGCCATCGCTGTGTTCCTGATCGAGCAATACGTGCTGTATCTTTTACAACAGGCAGAACATAGCTCCCTTGTGAACGAGGCTGCTCATCACGATCTCTGTTATAAGAGGAAAATGTGGCGCTACCTGTTGAAGCAATATCTGGAACTGCGTAACGATCATCCGCTTGAGGCGCATTTAGATCAGGGGGTATTTCCAATGGAGGCAATTTTCCCGCTGATTTATATTCCATTTTCTGACTTTCAGGTAATAAATGACAACCTGG
>CAZIDT010000120.1:0-3842 GCA_964537855.1 uncultured Nitrosomonas sp. | reverse complement strand
TTAGGGATTGATGCAAGTTTTAATACGGTTTGATTAGAAATATCAGCCACCGTTCTACCTGGAACATTATAGAGGATCATTGGAATATCAACGGCTTCTGCGATTGCCTTAAAGTGCTGATACATTCCTTCCTGGGTCGGTTTATTATAATAAGGCACAACCGACAAACAGGCTCCAGCCCCTGCATTTTTTGCAAACTGTGTCAATTCGATTGCTTCTCTCGTGGAATTTGCTCCAGTTCCAGCAATGATAGGAATGCGTCCAGCTGCATGAGAAACCGCTGTTTTGATAAGAAGATGATGTTCTTCAAAATCAACCGTTGGAGATTCCCCAGTGGTGCCTACGACCACAATCCCATCCGATTTCTCCGCGATATGGAAATCGATCAATTTACAAAATTTCTCCAAATCGAGCGCACCATCTTCATGCATTGGCGTCACGATTGCAACTAGACTACCCTTAAACATAGTGATTTATCCACTCAAAAGCAGTCATTTTACCTGATGCAAAGCTTTATACTAGAGTCTTTAACGAGGATTAGATTTTGTAAACATAATCATTTCATCCTTGCAATCAACGTAAACCGTATCCTTAGCGGCAAACTGGCCTTCTAATAGTTTTTTTGCTAATGGATTTTCGATTTGAGTTTGTATAGCTCGTTTTAAAGGGCGTGCGCCAAAAACCGGATCAAATCCAGCTTCTGCAATTTTAGCTAAGGCTGCCTCGGATACTTCAAGATGAATCTCCATTTTTGCTAAGCGATTTTCTAAATTACGCAATTGAATTTTTGCAATTGATTGAATATGTTTTTTATCCAACGCATGAAATACCACTACTTCATCAATACGATTGATAAATTCTGGACGGAAATAGGATTTAACTTCACCCATGACCGCTAATTTAATAATCTGATAATCATCACCACTCATTTGCTGGATCATTTGTGAGCCGAGGTTTGAAGTCATCACGATGACTGTATTCTTAAAATCAACCGTCCTACCTTGCCCATCGGTCATGCGCCCATCATCGAGCACTTGGAGTAAAACATTGAACACATCGGGATGAGCTTTCTCTACTTCGTCGAGCAAAATGACCGAGTAGGGTTTTCTGCGAACCAACTCGGTAAGATAACCGCCTTCTTCGTAGCCCACATACCCAGGTGGCGCGCCAATCAAACGCGCAACGGAATGTTTTTCCATGAACTCAGACATATCGATCCGTATCAGATGCTCTTCCGAATCAAATAAGAATGAAGCAAGCGCTTTACACAACTCTGTTTTTCCAACTCCGGTAGGTCCTAAAAACAAGAAAGAACCATAAGGGCGATTAGGATCCGATAATCCTGATCGTGAACGACGAATTGCATCGGATACCAGGCGGGTTGCTTCATCTTGCCCGACGACACGTTCATGGAGCTTTTGCTCCATAAGCAGTAATTTTTCTCGTTCACCCTGCATCATTTTTGAAACAGGAATGCCAGTTGCACGCGAAACAACTTCAGCGATTTCCTCGGCACCAACTTGTGTCCGAAATAATTTGGGTCTGCTAGTTTCCTTTTCAATCGAAATAGCTTCAGCTTGTTGAACTTGTTCAGTTAGCTGTGCTTCAAGTTTCGGAATTCGTCCATACTGCAACTCAGATACTTTTTGCCAATCACCTTTCCGCGTTGCAACCTCAACTTCCTTGCGCAGCTTCTCGAGTTCCTCCTTAATTTGCTGAGAACCTTGTGCACGCATTTTTTCAGACTTGAGTATTTCTTCGAGATCAGCATATTCACGTTCAAGCTTTTTGATTTCATCTTCTAAGAGCGCAAGACGTTTCTGTGATGCTTCATCTTTCTCTTTTTTCATCGCCTCACGCTCAATCTTGAGCTGTATCAAACGACGATCGAGCTTATCCATGACTTCAGGTTTTGAATCCCTTTCCATGCGAATTCTCGCAGCCGCTTCATCGATTAGGTCGATCGCTTTATCCGGTAAAAAACGATCCGTGATGTAACGATGAGATAATTCTGCTGCTGCAACAATTGCGGGATCGGTTATATCAACGCCATGGTGTAATTCATAGCGTTCTTGCAGCCCTCGTAAAATAGCAATGGTAGCTTCGACACTAGGTTCATCGACTAAAACCTTTTGAAAGCGTCTTTCTAAAGCCGCGTCTTTTTCCACATATTTACGATATTCATCAAGTGTCGTTGCACCGACACAATGTAGCTCTCCTCTAGCCAAAGCTGGTTTGAGCATATTGCCGGCATCCATTGCCCCTTCTGCTTTACCTGCACCAACCATCGTGTGAAGTTCATCGATGAACACGATCGTTCGGCCTTCGTCTTGCGATAATTCTTTCAATACTGACTTTAATCGTTCTTCAAATTCTCCACGATATTTAGCTCCAGCCAGTAAAGCTGCCATATCCAACGAAAGAACTCGCTTGTTTTTAAGTGTATCGGGTACTTCCCCATTTACGATGCGTTGAGCCAGGCCCTCAACAATCGCGGTTTTACCAACACCTGGTTCACCGATCAGCACAGGGTTATTTTTAGTACGGCGCTGCAAGACTTGGATCGTTCTGCGAATTTCGTCATCTCTGCCGATTACAGGATCCAATTTACCTGCACGAGCACGTTCGGTTAAATCCAGCGTATATTTTTTTAATGCTTCACGCCCGCCTTCTGCCTCAGCACTTGAAACTTGTTCACCACCACGCACCGATTTAATTGCTTGTTCTAGTGCGTTCCGGCTTGCACCATGTTGCTTGAGCAATAACCCCGTTTCACCTTTGTCTTCAAGAAGTGCTAGTAAAAACATTTCAGAAGCAATGAATTGATCGCCGTGCTTCTGCGCTTCTTTATCCGTAAGGTTAAGTAAATTATTTAAATCTCGGGAAATACTGATTTCACCTCCACTTCCTTCAATCTTTGGCATACGCTCTAGGCTTTTAGCCAAAGCTTCGCGCAGAGGGGTTACGTTAACCCCGGCACGTTGTAATAAAGAAACTGTGCTGCCATCCTCTTGTTGTAAAAGTGAAAGCAGTAAATGCTGCGGTTCAATGTAGGGATGATCTTTACCCAGGGCGATGCTTTGTGCATCACCGAGAGCTTGCTGAAACTTGGTTGTAAATTTATCAAGTCGCATACGAATTCCTAATAAAGATTAAATATCCCTACAAATATGGGGAATAATTAAATTTTCAAGGCTAACTTCAAATCGCTCGATTCTTTTCTAATTAAACACCCAAACGATTCATTAGAAGTCACTATTATTCGATCTACTAATGGGTATAGCCATACGCTCAAGCATATTCATCTCATTCAAAGTAAAGCCAGCCCGCTGTCTTGCCTCATAATGGAAAGGCCCTATGATTCTTCCAGGAAGGTACTGATCGACCAGCTCACAAAATGTTTTTTCTGGATCTATTTGTCGTTGATCACAAAAAAAATTGAACCAACGTGACCCGATGGAAACATGTCCAATTTCATCACGGAGAATGATTTCCAGTATCTCAATTGTTTTTTCATCACCAATTTGTCTCAGACGATTAATTATACTCGGCGTTACATCGAGCCCTCGCGCTTCGAGTACGCGAGGTACAAGGGCCATTCGTGCTAATGGGTCTGAAGCTGTTCGTGTAGCCATATCCCATAGTCCATTATGTGCTGGGAAATCACCATAATCATGATCAAACTCCTTTAATCGCTCACGTAGTAATTGAAAATGATGAGCTTCCTCAAATGCTACAGTTACCCAGTCATTATAAAATTCCTCAGGTAGGCCTCTGAATCGATGCACAGCATCCCACGCAAGGTTAATGGCATTGAATTCAATATGGGCTATTGCGTGAAT
>CAZIDT010000119.1:0-5297 GCA_964537855.1 uncultured Nitrosomonas sp. | reverse complement strand
TTCGAAATGCCTGACAACGTTTGAATATGATGCCCCACTTCATGAGCCAGCACATAAGCGACAGCGAGATCGCCACTAGCCCCCATGCGCTGTAACTGACTTAAAAATGATAAATCCAGATAAATCTTCTGGTCCCCAGGGCAGTAAAAGGGCCCCGACGCTGCTTGCCCTGTTCCACACGCGGTCGGTGTCATTCCCGAATAAAGAACCAGTTTTGGCGCCTGATAGTCATAGCCCGCTTTCTGGAAAAGCTGATCCCACGTATCCTCGGTATCAGCGAGCACCACACTAATAAATTCAGTGACTTGCTGTTCTTCAGCGCTCGGTTCATACTGCGAATCCGAAGATTCAATGGTACCCGCTTGTTGTTGAAGCCCCTGAAGCACGACTAATGGATCTTGCCCAAAAATAAACACCGCAATGAGGGCAATAATAATGCTACCGCCTCCAATCGCGCCACCACGCCTCGCATATTGGCCTCGTCTATCTTCGATATTGCTACTTTGTCGCCGACCTTTCCAAAGCATTGTTACCCCCTTAAACTTTACTGATGCAATAAGTTAAATCATATCAAAATGAATGCTGCTGTAAGCATGCTAGGATTAATTAATAAATAATTCAGCGTTTCAACGCTTGTATCCACTGGGTATACAAGCGATTGGCCACTGCATTGAGTGCGGTGATTCGCTGTGGAAGCTTTTCTTGCATCACTAGTGCCGTTTGGACAGCAGGGCTGGATAAATTTTGTGCAATTTCTGCTGCATTATAAGTCGACCAGCTATGCACCATTTCTTCAGTCACTTCTACATGGCATTGCATGGCCAAATGAATACCCATTGCAAACGCTTGATGCTTACAGTAAGGACTAGAAAACAGCAGTACAGCGTTTTCAGGTAAGGAAAAAGTTTCTCCGTGCCAATGAAAGGCCTCGAACTCGGTTAAATCACCTAACCATTGTGATGCAACAGTACTCGCTACTACGTTTACCTTACCCCAACCCAACTCCTTGATCGGCCCTTGTGTCACCACGCCTCCCATCGCCTTCGTCATCAGTTGCCCACCCAAGCAATGGCCTAGAACGGGAATATCCCTTGCAATCGCTTGCTGAATTAGCGCTATGACTTGAGGAATCCAAGGTAAATCATCATTGACGCTCATCGGCCCTCCCATCAACACCAAGCCACTCAGCGTATCGATGTCGGAAGGAATCGCTTCCCCCTCATCCACTTTAACCAATCTCCAGGGAATATGATTATTATCGAGAAATGTGGCAAAATAGCCTGGCCCTTCAATAGGAAAGAATCTAATAATAACAACTGGTTTCATAATCTAGCCCCTCAAGCCTATAACAAACGATTTATCTTACTAACACAATCAGAACGTGTTTTTTGGATTTACTATGTATCAGTGCTTATACCGTATTTTTCAATTTTACAGGACCCTTGAGTGGGTAGCTCGTGGTTAATCGTTTTCACAATGACGAATCATCAACAAACTTTTTCTGATCTCGTTCACTTAGAACAGCTTCGCCATATCGAAACCAATAAAGGATCTGAACTATCCTACGCAAGTGTTGCCGATATGGAGCCCCATCGGGCAAAAGATTTTAGTTACCCGCATTTTCTCGGCCGCCTAATGACTCGAGCGCAGCGATTGATTCACGATAACGCGCTAACTCGTGAGATTGAACAACCGCAAAAATTGTTTAAGCGCGCTACGGTGATCGGTTTGATTCTCGCGGCACTCTTGGGCGCCTTAGCGGTCGCTCATGCAGTGGGTGAATCGGCCACTCTGAACATCTACTGGCTCATCACGGTATTGCTTGGCTTTAATTTCATCTCGATCTTACTCTGGTTGATTGGAATGAGCTTTAATTTACAAAGCCTTCGCACCGGAGTTGTAGCTCAACTAGCGTGTTGGTTACCTTATCGCAACAAAGAAACGGACTCCATCCGAGCCCTTGCAACCCGAGCATGGCTAGAAACATGCCTGACGGGTGCGATTGGACGCTGGCGCATCAGCACCCTAACCCATCAATTTTGGCTTGCCTACTTAGCAACAGGTTTCTTTTTTCTTATCTTGCTGATGATGGCAAAACAGTATGATTTCATTTGGGGCACTACATTACTTCCCGAAAATAGCCTGCCGAAGTTGACGCAATTCTTAAGTGCCCCCGTTGAAATGAGTGGTTTCCGAGTCCCTGATCCGCAACAAATTCTATCGAGTCGAGTGGGTAATGCTAACCACGATGCAGAAACTCGGAGCGCCTGGGCAAGCTTTTTATTAGGCATGCTATTAATTTATGGACTGCTACCCCGAGTGATCCTATTCCTGGTTTCGTACTGTTTGTTGAAATTATCCGAACACCGATTCAAATTGGACCTTTATCTGCCTTACTACATCTCCTTGCGGCAAAAGCTCATGTCGCATGATTTTGAATCCCGTGTTATCGATGCTGATCCACAACAAGGACAACAACGCCCCGTTCCGGTGATAAAACCGACACAACAGGGTGCACCGATTGATGGTCTCGTCATCGGTATTGAATTGGATGAATCACTGCAGTGGCCTCAACCAATGCAATGCACCATCAACGTGATCGATCAAACTTCGTTCGATAACGCTTCTTCGGCCATCAAACAATCGAATCAGGCTTTGATCATCGGGGCTGCCCTGCAACGTCTACCCGATCGAGGCGTGCAGCGCATGATTCATGAACTTGTGGCCAGCACCTCACAACCAGTTTGGTTGATTCTGCTCCGTAAAGATCCCAATGCCCCCGTGACCGAATCACGTAAGTTGGCCTGGTTTCGTTTAGCTGAGGCCTGCACGATCCCTGCCGAACATGTCATCTACCCATAACCCTGAAAACCATGAGTGAACCCTCCGCACAGACGTTAAACGCCCTCTTGAATATTGCGGTTGTCGGGCATACCAATACCGGAAAAACCTCGTTGATTCGCACCATGTTGCGCAGCACCGATTTTGGCGTTATCGAAGATGCCGCGGGAACCACGCGCCATGTTGAGCGCGCCACGATTTATGCTGGCAGCGAAGCCATCCTCAATTTACACGACACGCCTGGAATCGAAGATGCACATGGCTTGATGAAACGCATTAAAAGCTATGATAAAGGCCAGCAAGCGCGGCTAACCCCGGCGGAAATCCTCGAAATGTTTGTCAATTCGGTATCCGTGAACGATGCACTTGAGCAGGAAGCTAAAGTCGTTCGGCAAGTATTGCGCAGCGATGTGCTGCTCTACATCATCGATGTGCGCGAACCGATTCTCGAAAAATACTTTATCGAGCTCGAAATTTTAAGCAAAGCGATGAAGCCCATCATTCCCGTGTTTAACTTCATCGCTGAACATAAGGATGAATTAGCCGCATGGCGAAAAAAACTCGCCACCATCAACATTCATGCTTCACTCGAATTTGATACCGTCGCGTTCTCGTTTGAAGCTGAAAAGCGGCTGTACCAGAAAATACAAAGCTTGGTGGAATCACATTACGACCGCTTGCAAAAGCTCATCGATTATCGCTCCAAGGTTTGGGACCAGCTTTGCCTTTCTGCTGCCAAACGCATTGTAGAATTGATTGTTTCAGTGAGTTGCTACCGACTCAGCAAAAGCGAATCGACTGAGGACGAACACCAAGCTCCGGCTGCCACCCGATTACAGGATTTTGTGCGCAAAGCGGAGCAGCGCTGCCTAGAAGATTTGCTCGCAATTTTTAATTTCTCAGAGAAAGATATCGCACTGCAAAAAATTCCTGTCAGTAACGGTCACTGGCAACTCGATATTTTTGCGCCAGGCGTGCTTAAAGCCTACGGACTCGATGCCGGTAGCGCTGCACTCAAAGGTGCTGCGGCTGGTGCAGGGATTGATTTGATGGTCGGCGGCTTGAGCTTAGGAGCAGCGAGCGCCTTAGGTGCGCTCGCTGGAACCGGATGGTCTACCTTCAAGCGTTACGGCAAAGAAATTCAAGCCAAGATTCAAGGAACCGAATGGTTGTGCGTCGACGAAAACACCCTCAAAATTTTGTACCTCCGCCAGCAGCAATTGCTCTCCAAATTGATGCAACGCGGACACGCCGCCTATAACCCCGATCATATCGAAGAAACCGTCACCGGCGAATTACCTGCAAAATGGTCAGAAATCATCTCAGTGCTTCAACAAAACCCACTCTGGCAAAAATCTTCCCCACAGCGTAATCAAAATCAGCAATTTCAGTCACTCCAATCTCAGCTCATCGATGCGCTACTGAGTAGTAGCTAATGCGATTGATTGAATTACTAGTGAAGCACACAATTAAAACTGTGTATTTCAAGCATTTCCTCTGGGCGTTTGAAGAGTGGGACGCCCGCATTCTTTGAAAGGTGGTTGGGTCGGGGAAATTACGGTCGATTTACATGGCGGTTACCGTCTTAAATTCAAACCCACACATAACCCACCTCTAGTTAAGACTGACGGTTCAGTTGATTGGGCACAAGTAGATGAGATAACAATTATTGAAATGAACGATTACCATGACTAAGCAAATGATGGTTACTTACGAAACGTTGGTAGATTTCAATCCATTTTGTTGGGCTTGCGTGGAAAATCAGATGACAAACTACGGTTTACATTTTTCCACGAAACCGGTCATTTATTGAAACATGGAAAACGCCTGATTTTCCTAGACCTACTTGGTGAAGTGGGCTAAATCCTATCGAAGAAACACAGACCAATAAATTTGCATGCGATTATCTAATCAATGCAGAATGCTATCGGGAATTCTGTTAACAAGGGATCTTTCACCAACGAACGATTGAGGCATTTGCTCCACAAGAAGGTATCTCACCAGGTATTGTTGTCGGTCGATTGCAATTTGACAATATTTAGACTGGGATCGATTTAACAAGTTAAAAGTAATATATCGCTGGGATCACGAAAGTTAGAAAAGGAAAATTCGAATCATCGCAATAAACTGAGTAGCCAGTAAATCAATTGCGGCTCCCCTTTCATATTTTACTAAGTGACTTATTCTCTGTGTTTTTATGCGCTATGTTAGCAACCAATGAAGAAATATGTCCGATTTCATTAAACCAGGTCAGCCATCGACTTCATTCATACTTGGGATACAAACGCCCGAATCAATATGAAATAGAAACAGAAAAAAATCGCTTAACTAGGTTGTCTGCTTTTACTTGGCCAGGTCAAAGCACAGTGATTGAATTCTGAAGCCTAACGTCCGCTGGAATGACTTGTTGGGCGGCAATTTGTGCACTGAGCGATACCTACTTGAGCAATGTGACC
>CAZIDT010000118.1:0-5388 GCA_964537855.1 uncultured Nitrosomonas sp. | reverse complement strand
CAGCCGGCCCACGGGCATGATCATGTCCTGCTTGTTCTGCTCGCAATTGGGGTCGGCCGGCTCGGCGCCCAGCGAGCACACGCCGTACTTCTTGATCATCTGGATGTTGAGCTTGCCGTCGATCTCCAGCGGCACGCCCAGGCCCAGCGAGAAGCCGTCGGCGTAGTTGAACGCCTGGTCGTTTTCCAACCCCTCGGTGCCGCCGACGGTGAACACCAGGCCGTCGCCCTGCTCGCTCATGAAGCCCACGGCGTCATCGACCGAGAAGCCATAGGCGCTCATGCCCAGGTCGTCGTGGATCAGCTTGACGTAGGGGTTGAAGGCCAGTTTGGGGTTGGCCTGCACGGCGGCCTGCCTGTAGTTGTATTGCAGGTCTTCGATGTAGAGCGTCTGCACGTAGGCATGGTCGCGGCCGTGGACGGTGGTCTTGGCCAGCGGGTTGGCATCTGCGCCGCAGCCTTCGTTGAAGGGCACCCAGCCGTAGATGTGCTTGATGGCCTCCCAGTACTTGAACTCGGCCACGTGCGCCGGAATCTTGCGCGAGCCCTCGGGGTCGCCCACGCACTGCTGATTGGCGTACATCGCCAGGTACTGTTTGTGGTTCTGGGCGAAGAAGTCTTTGATGAGCGCCAGCTCCTCGCGCATGGCCTGCGGCGCGGGGCAGTCCTGCGGGTACTTCTTGCGGGTGTACTGCGAGATGTCCTCGCTGCCCCAATCGACGCACGAGCCCCACAGGTCCTGGATGTTCTGCACCGCCTGGCCCCATTGCATGTTGCGCTGGGCCTCGGGCGTGGCGCAGTCGACGTCTTTTTCCAGGCATTTCAGCACCGTCAGCACGGGCGGGTTCTTGCCGTCGGCGGGCTTGACGGGCACGTCCGGGTCTTCCAGCAGGTAGCCACCGCGCTGGGCAAAGATGTTGTAGCCGCCGGGCAGGCGCAGCTCGCTCATGTTGTAGAGCGGCCAGCCTTCGCCCAGGCTGCCAGGCTGGACGAAGCTGCGCAGCGTGGCGCGGAAGTCGCTCAGCTTCCTGGCCGAGCCGCTGTAGCCGATGTAGGGGTTGCCCCGCACGCCGATGGCCACCGGCATGTAGACGTGATCGACGTAGGAGATGTTGTAGCCCACGTTCTCGGGCTTGAGCATCCGCGTGCTCTGCCCTGGCGGGATGATGGCGTCGCCGAAGGTGTATTCGGACAGCTGCGCAAACACGTCCTCCTGGAACTGCACCGGGCTGGTGTAGGTGCTGAGATTGCAGGTGGTGCCGGTGCCCTTGCAGTCCACGCTGGGGGGCGTGTCGGTGGGCTTGTCCTCGCTGCCACGCAGGCGCTTGTTGCGGTCGGCCAGCAGCACGCGCCCGCCGTTCCACCAGGTGACGTATTTGCCGGGCGAGAGTTCGCTGTAGAGCGGCAGCGTCAGCGTGACTTCGGAGCCCGGCGGGATGCCCTGGCCGTCGTTGATGTAGAGCTTGTAGACGGCGTCGGTGGCGATCAGCTCGTTGGTGCGCTGGCAGGCCATGACCCACTCGTTCTTGAGGTTCATGCTGGTGGCCAGCACGGGGTAAATGGGGCCTTCGGAGTTGTTGCGGATGGTGATGGTCTTGGGCTTGACCAGCACGTCCTGGTTGTCATAGTCCTTGCAGACGATGGATTTGTTGGCCGCGGGATCACCACTGCCCGGTGGGGGCGTGCCCGAAATGGGGTCGTCGTCGCCGCCGCAGGCAGTCAGGGCAAGGGTGAGCGCCAGCGCCAGCGCGGCTGCTACGGGGGTTGGGCGACAGCAGTGGGCAGAAGAGATGGGCATTTCAGAGGTTCCTTGTGTTGTTTGACGGTCGTGGTGGGTTGTCGGTCGTGGTGGGTTGTCGGTCGATTGGGCTCGGTCAGGGGGTGTCGGCGTCGCGGTCGAAACGCCCGCGTGTCAGGTCTTCGGCGTAGTACTCGATCTGCATGTACGCGCGTTCGTCCGGCGCGAAACGGACGGCCGAGACGGAGCCCGGCGGGGCGTTTTCTCCCTGCAGCTCGAACACGAACGAGTCGCCGCTCCAGTGGCGCAGCCGGTGGAGCACCTTTGCCGGCCCGAGCACAAGGTCCAGGGTTTTGCCATCGGCGTTGGGGGTCACCTGGGCGCTGCCGTAGTACGCGTTGGTGTAGCGCCCGGCATAGCGGGCCAGGGGCTGGGGCGGTGCGGGCGTTTCGGGCGGCGGTTGTCCGGCGTACTGACCCAGCGGCTGGTACAACCCGCGCATCCTGCCCTGCATCACGGCCAGCCAGTCGGCGGTCAGCACGCCGTCCGCCGCGTCGCCCAGGGCCAGTTCGCCAAAGGCCAGGGCGATCGCCTCGGCCAGGCCGCGCGGCTGGGCGTTGGTGAGCACGGTGATGCCCAGGTTGGCCTCGGGCCACAGGATGAAGGCGGTGTGCGCCCCCAGCAGGAAGGCGCCCGAATGCGATACGCTGGGGTGGCCATGCGGGTCGGGCCCGACGTTGAAGCCGTAGCCGTAGGCACCGCCGGGGCGTGCCGCCAGGGCCGCCTGCAGCGCGACCGGATCAAGCAACTGCTGGCCCTGCCAGCGCCCCCCGGCCAGCACCAGCGCCATCCAGCGCGCCATGTCGGCCGCGCTGGCGCTGGCGCCGCCGGCGGGCGACTGGGCGTCCGGCTGGCGCTGGGGCTGCTGCACGACATAGCGGGCGGGCTGGGTGCCGTAGCTGTCGTAGCTCAGATTGGCCTGCACATGGCCCCAGGCGCGGTTGCTGCGCGCTTGCAGGTCGGCGTGGCGCGAGCTGGTGTGCGTCATGCCCAGTGGCTGGTACAAGGCCTGTTCGGACAGCGTGGCCCAGTCGGTGCCCAGGGACCGGGCCAGCGCCTCGGCGGCGGCGGTCAGGCCAAAGTTGGTGTAGGCGTAGCTGCCGTAGGGGTTGAGGCGGGCGTGGCGCAGACGCGCCAGCACCTCGGTGCGTCCATAACCCAGGTCTTCAAGCTGATCGCCCGCGTGGTCGGGCAGGCCGCTGCGGTGGGCGAACAGATCGCCCAGCGTCAGACGGGCGTTGTCCTGCGCGTCGGGGTAGGCCAGCCCGAATGTGGGCAGAAGCTGCTGGATAGGCGTGTCCCAACCCGCATCGGGTGGTATGCGCGCGGCCATGACGGTGGCAGCGAGCGACTTGGAAACGGAAGCCAGAGGGAACGCCGTGTCGGCATCCACCCGAGCTGCTTCATCCACCCGGCGCACGCCGAAGCCGCGTGCGTAGACCGTGCGCCCGCCATGCACCACCGACACGGCCACACCGGGCACGCCGGTGCGCGCCATCCACTGCGGCACCAGGGTGTCGAGCTGCGCGGCGGCCTGGCGCACGGAGGCATCGGCGGCATCGCCGCCGCCGCAGGCAACCGCGGCCGCCGTGGCCAGGGCTGCGGCAGCGAGGCGAAGCAGCCGGGCCAGACCGGGACGCATGGTTTGGTCGCGCTTCATGCCTTGTCGAACAGCTCGTCCAGCCAGTCCATCGACACGGCGGCGGAGTAGGCCAGGTTGCCGGTCTGGCAGTGGCCGTCGGCGCCTTCTTCGGCGGTGAAGACGTGTCGCGTCACCGGGCCACCGACGGTCTGCACGAAGCGTTCGGCCTGCGCCAACGGTTCAGCGCCTTCGCCGGTGCCAACCAGGGCCAGCGCGGGGCAGCGGATGCGGCGCAGGCCGTCGTCGTCTACGCGAAATTCGCGCAGGCGCTGATAAGTTTGCTTGAAACTGCCCTGCCCCATGCGCAACATCAGGCTGCGCATCATTTCGCGGGTTTGCGGGGGAATGGCCGCGTCCGGAATCTGATCGATGTCGGCCAGGCGCACGTCCTGGTCGTCAGGCATGTCGGACGGGTCAAAACCGACGAATGAGGTCATGTAGGCGTGCAGGTCGATGATGGGCGAGTTGGCGATCAGGGCGCGCACGCGCGGCTCGTGCGCCGCGATGCGGGTGGCGAAGTAGCCGCCGTAGCTGATGCCCATCAGCGCGATGCGGTCCGGGTCGGTTTCCGGGCGCTTGAGCACGTGCTCCAGTGCCAGCCGGCCAATCCGCTCGTAGTCCGGCACGAAAGCCATGCGGGGATGAAAGCGCAGCGTGTCCATCTGCCCGGGGCCGGCGAACAGCATCAGGTGGTAGCCGCGCTCCAGCGCGGCGCGGCCGTAGGACAGCCAGGTTTCTTCCAGCGTGCCGTCATAGCCGCTGATGATCATCAGCGTCTTGCCGACGCGGCCTCGGGTGGCGCCAGAGCGCACGTAGTACGCCGGCAGCGGCGTGTCGCCCCAGGGCAGCGAGACTTCTTCCACCCCTGCATCCGCCCCGCGCAGGGCGGCCAGAAAGCATTCGCGGCTCTTGAGCCCCAGGCGCGCGTGTTCGGGGCTGTGCACGCCGCTGTAGTACTCGGCGGCGCGGTAGCTGTTGCACGCCACCAGGTATTGCTCGCGCGCGCTGAGGGCGTGGCCGCGCTGTGCGCGTTGGCGCGCGTCGGCCTCCTGGCGCGCGGCGGCGGCGCTGAACGCCGCCACCCAGCTGGCCGGCATGCCGCTCTGTATGCGCCGCGCCAGCGCGAAGCACTCGCCCACCGACGCGCCGCCGTAGCGCGCCGTTCCCAGCTGGCGCATCAGCTGGAAGTCCATTTCGGCATCGGCAAATCCGGCCACGCGGGTGCTGCCGCGCTCCAGCTTGCTGGCGGGCTTGTCCTGCGCGGCCACGGGCAGGGCCAGGCTGGCGGCGATGGCCATGAAGTGGCGACGGTGCGGGGTGTGCAGGCTGGGGTCTTGCATGGCAGGTCTCGAATTGCTCTTAATGTGATAGCTGTTGGCGCTGACTGGTAGGGCGCTTCAGCCGTAAATGGTTCAGAAACCTGCGGCGCGTGGCGACCCGCGCCAGCAGGGCTCCGAGCACAACCAGGCCCCACCAGGGCAGCGTCGGAACGGCCACCGGCGCGGGCGGGCCGGGCGGAGTGGGCGGCACGGCGCTGGCATCGCAGGCACCCGTGAAGGGCAGTGGCGCTTGCCAGCGGCCAGGGGTCATCTGCACGCCGCCGCCGGGGCCGGTGCCGTCGTCGAAGCTGCCGCCGCCTCCGTTCGCCATGAGTCCAAAGACCTGCGGGTTGCCATCGGCAAACCAGCCGATGGCCGAGCCCGCAGGCAGGCCGCTGACGTCGTAGTCGGCCCAGGCCAGCGGGCCGCCGGTATCGACCGAGGCATACACCGCCGTCAACTCCCCGGCCCGATAGCAGCGCGCCAACTTGATCGCATCCCGCCGGTCGGTCTTCACACGGTCTCCCGCTTTGGTCGGCACCAGCGTCGGTGCGATCACCTCGCACGCTACTCCCAACTGCGTGAGCTGCCAGTAGACAACGTACCCAGTTGGTCCGGCCTCGTAGCAGG
>CAZIDT010000117.1:0-5427 GCA_964537855.1 uncultured Nitrosomonas sp. | reverse complement strand
ATAGCCATATTGATCTTGCACTGGAATGTCTTGCAAAAAAAACGCCTCAGGTATTATTGATTGAAAAACCATTATGCCCACCTTCGCTGAAAAATTGTGAACGACTTGCTCAGATAGCTAAAAAAGCAGGGACTCGGGTTTTGGTTGGTTACAATCATACTTTGACGAGTAATACATTTCTTGCAGAGCAATGGCTTCAAGAGGGGTTACTTGGGGAAATATTGACCATTGACGCTGAGATACGTGAACATTGGAAGGGCATATTTAAAGCACACCCCTGGATCTCTGGACCTGAGGAAACCTATCTCGGTTATACACAACGGGGAGGCGGAGCACTAGCAGAACATTCACATGGTTTAGCAATTTGGCAGCACTTTGCGCGATTGAGTGGGCATGGTCGAATTGTTGAAGTGTCTGCTATGCTTGATATGGTACAGGAGGATGGAGCGCATTATGATCGACTAGCTCAGCTTAGCTTACGTACCGAAACTGGATTAACAGGATTGTTAGTGCAAGATGTTATTACTGAGCCAGCGAGGAAATATCTAAGGCTTCAGGGTTCTAAAGGCTATATGGATTGGTATATTAATGCAAAACCCGGTGCCGATGCAGTTAAGCTGTGGTCGCAGGATGGTGTAGAACGCACTCAATTCTTCGAGAAAACGCGACCGGATGATTTTTTTCCAGAAATCAAACATATTGAACGCATCTTGTCGAATCCTGAGCTTTTTTCACCCATCTCCTTGGAATACGGTATAGAGACGATGCTTGTCATTGCGGCGGCTATTCAATCACACCAAGAGAAGCGTGTGATCAAGATTGATTATTCTCGGTCTATGGGTCTGAATCGTTAATATAAATTGGATTTAAGTTTCTAATCGTGCTGGCTAAGCAAAAAATTCTCATCGTTGTTCCTGCTCGCGGAGGGAGTAAAGGAGTGCCACTAAAGAACTTACGCAAAATAGGCGGTATTTCTTTGGTAGAACGGGTTGGTTTGTTGATTCAGAAATTAGATTGGGTTGATCGTGCCGTGGTTTCAACTGATCATCCTGAGATCGCAAAGGTAGCAAAGGAAACTGGATTGGCTGTGCCATTCTGGCGTTCAACAGAGCTAGCAGGAGACCGGGTGGGGGATATTCCTGTACTCCAGCACGCGCTGCGTGCTACAGAGGTAGTAGATGAGACTCAATATGATATCATTGTCATGTTGCAGCCTACCTCACCGCTAAGGCGAGCAGAGCATGTTTTTGCAACGGTAGAAAAGCTCATTACAGGTAAATTTGATGCTGTTTGGACGGTAAGTCCTATCGAATTAAAGTTTCACCCACTTAAACAGCTTACCTTAGATGATAAGGGTTTGTTAAATCTATGGGATAAGGAAGGCGCTCATATCATCGCGCGACAACAACTTAATCAAACCTATTATCGTAATGGCGCAGTCTACGCGTTAACCCGCGATTGTTTGCTCAATCAAGCCTCATTATTGGGGACGCATTGCTCTGCAGTAATTATCCATGAACCGATGCTAAGTATTGATACGGAGGAGGATTTTGCAATTGCGGAAAAATACCTAGCGATGGAAGCAAACAAGGATAGTCTTAATGATACGGTGGTTAACAAAACACATTTCCCTAGTTCAAAAGTATTTGTGATTGACATTGACGGTGTCATTGCTTCGCTCATAGCGAATAATGACTATACACTTTGTCAACCGATCAAGAAAAATATTGAAATGATTAATGCTTTATATAGAGCTGGGCATCGCATTATATTATTTACAGCGCGTGGTTCAATGACGGGTATTGACTGGTTTGAAATAACCCGGCAACAGTTAGCTGAATGGCGAGTGCTCCATCATGATTTGAGATTTGGTAAGCCTGCTGCTGATTTTTATATTGATGACCGAATGATCGCGTTAGATGAAACGAGTCGCTACATCTAAATTAGTAGTGTGGTTAAAGAATAATAAGCGTGATTTATACCGAGTATGAGTGAATTATTTGATCGACTGTATATTTTTGAAATGGCTAATAACCATGAAGGTTCTGTAGCGCATGGATTAAAAATTATTAACATCGTTGCCAATTTAGCTAAGAAATATCAAATTAAAGCGGCAGTCAAATTACAGTTGCGCGAATTAGAAACTTTCATTCACCCTGATTACAAGGGTCGGCAGGATATCAAGCACATTAAACGATTCGAGAGTGCGCAGTTAGATTTTCAGGATTTGGAGATGCTTGTAAAGGCCATTCATGAGCATCATTTGACTTCGATTGCAACTCCCTTTGATGAGTTTTCTGTAGCTAATTGCCAAACTTTAGGGATACAAATCTTAAAACTAGCAAGTTGTTCAGCAACAGATTGGCCTCTGATGTCAGCGATGGTAGAGGCAAGAAAACCGATTATTGCCTCGACGGGGGGGCTTAACATCTCTGATATCGATCACTTGGTCAGTTTTTTCTACAAGCGAGTGCCTGCGTTTGCATTGATGCATTGTGTTTCGCTTTATCCAACACCAAATGAGCGTATTCACATGAATTTTCTAGGAAAAATGATTCGCCGTTATCCTTACGTGAAAGTAGGTTATTCAGGACATGAATCACCCGAGAATGGAATGGGAGTAGCGGCAGCTGTGGCAAAGGGTGCCCAACTACTTGAGCGCCATATTGGCCTTCCAACAGAGGGCGTTAAATTGAATAGCTATTCTTTAGATCCTGATCAG
Source organism: uncultured Nitrosomonas sp. (assembly GCA_964537855.1). Taxonomy (GTDB): domain Bacteria; phylum Pseudomonadota; class Gammaproteobacteria; order Burkholderiales; family Nitrosomonadaceae; genus Nitrosomonas. The sequence goes on along the minus strand of CAZIDT010000117.1, from coordinate 2,705 downwards.
GCGGATCGTTGGGTGTCAATTGCAGAAGAAATGCGAGTAGTATGCGGAGATGGTGATCATAAGTTTGTTGGTGAAGACGAATTGGTTTCGCTGCGCGAACTTCAGCGAGGCGTATATGTGAAGCAACAGGTAATGAAAGGTGCGCCAATTCTTGATGATAACGTTTTTTTTGCAATGCCGTGCGTTGAGAGTCAACTAACTAGCGGTGAATTTGGGCGGTTGCGTGCAAAATTTATTGCTACACAGGACTATGTTGCTGGGGGAGCTATCTATGAAAGAACTGAGTCCGATACCATTCGAGTTGTGCGGCAAATTTTGCATGATGCAAAAGGTTTGCTTTTTGAAGCGGGGATCGCTTTAGGCGAGGATTATCAAATTGAAATTTCCCATCATTATGGTTTGTCAAGATTCCATGAGGTGGGATGTATCTTGATCAATCTTGTGAATCGGGAATATTGCTATAAGCTACTCATCATGTTGCCAGGTCAGATACACCCTTCTCACCTACATCAACAGAAAGAAGAAACTTTTTATTTGTTGTGGGGAGATATAACCGTCAACCTTCAGGATTTGGGTAAAGTCCACATGAAACCAGGAGATAAGTTGTTGATACATAGAGGAACATTGCATGATTTTGCAACTGAATCTGGAGCGATTGTAGCTGAGATCTCGACTCATAGCATTGCTGGGGACTCCTATTATGCGGACAAAGAAATAGCCCAGCTTGATCCAATCCAGCGAAAAACATTTGTTGAAAATTGGTAGTAACTTGTTGATATTATTTCGTATTCTTCCCCATATCAGATTTTCAATAAATATCTTGTGAACCGTATCAAATAAATAAAATTTCGAAGTGATATGTTGCTATTAAACAACATTTACATAATATCGTCTTGACAGGAAAATCACCCTTATATAAGCTCCAACGTCAACGAATATGAGACACTTGTGTTTATTTAGCAACGAAATAGCAGTATATTTAAGCCATATCCAGTTTGGATTAGAGTCAATATCTGTCGTGCTTTAAACATAAGTTGACCAGCACTATTACTTCTAGGGGAAGATCTTGAGTTCGACAATAATCAAGCTGGGTGATCCAACAATGCAAGAATCTGATTTTCATCCTTCAGACGAAGTATCTGTAAAAATGGTACCTACGCCAACGCGTAATGAACTTAATCAAAGATTGGCTGATTTTGAGACATTAACAGATGCTTTAGAGTATGCCGCGAAGGGTGTTACTGGCTATAATTTTTATGATGCGAGGGGAGGATTGCGCTCAGTACTCCCTTATCATACGCTTAAAGTGAATGCGCAATTGAAGGCAAGGCGATTGCTTTCGCTGGGTTTTGCGCACGGCAGTAGAGTTGCACTCATTGCTGACACATCACCTGAATTTATTGAGTTGTTTTTTGCTTGCCGCTATGCAGGTTTAGTTCCATTTGCAATGCCTATACCAGTTAATCTGGGTAGTCATTCAATTTATGTTCGTCAGTTACAAGGAATGCTTGAGAGTAGTGGAGCAAGTGCCGCAATTGCGAATCTTGATTATATGAGCTTTCTCAAAGAAGCAAGTGATGGATTGAGCAATAGCCATCTAAAATGGGTTGGAACACCAATTCAGTTAGATTTACTTCCTAAATCGAATGAAGCGCTTAAATCTAATACTCCAGATGAGACGGCGTATTTGCAATTTACGTCTGGCAGTACTCGTATGCCACGCGGTGTTGTAATTACTGAAGAAGCCTTAATGTGTAATTTACGAGGTATCGTTCGTAATGGTTTGGATGTTAATCCAGGTGATCGTTGTGCTTCTTGGTTACCGTTTTATCATGATATGGGGTTGGTTGGGCTTGTATTATCTCCTATGGCAGCTCAACTCACAGTCGATTATTTGGCTACGCGAGATTTTGCAATTAGACCCTTACAGTGGTTAAAGTTGATAAGTCGTAATCGTTGCACAATCGCATTTAGTCAGCCTTTTGGCCTTAAACTTTGTGCTCTCCGTGTTCGAGATTCTGATTTGGAAGAATTAGACCTCAGTTGTTGGCGTGCTGCAGGTATTGGGGCTGAAATGATTCGACCAGAGATTTTGAGGAATTTTGCTGATAAATTCGCATCAGCTGGATTTAGCGATCGAGCATTTTTACCGTGCTATGGTTTAGCTGAATCAACACTGGCAGTATCGTTTACCAAAATTAATCGTGGTATTGAAAGCTTGAAGGTTGATACTAAAACGCTTGTAGAAAAAAGAATGGCAGTGCGAGTGCAGGCTGAAGGTAGAAAGTTTAATGAATTTGTTAATTGTGGTCGTCCCCTGCCAGGACATACAGTCAAGATTGTAGATGAGAACGGTCAAGAATTACCTCAAATGATGGTTGGTAGTGTGCTCGTCAGAGGTGGCAGTATTATGACAGGGTATTTTAATAATCGAGAAGAAACTGATAAAGCTTTAAAGCCAGGTGGTTGGCTTGATACAGGCGATATTGGTTTTTTATTTGACGGTGATCTCTATATTACAGGGCGTAAAACGGATGTTATTATCGTTAACGGTAGAAATATACGTGCTCAAGATATTGAAGAATTAGCTGAACAACAATCAGAAGTTAGATCGCGCGAAGCATCGGCATTTGGTATCAGTGACTCAAATGGCGCAACAACTGTTGTATTAGTCGTTGAATGTCGTCTCACTTCGATGGAAGAAC
>CAZIDT010000116.1:0-5432 GCA_964537855.1 uncultured Nitrosomonas sp. | reverse complement strand
AAACTCTCCTATAAAATTAGAACGACTATTCGCCATGCTTAAAATCTTTCACTTCATTCTCGCCGAATGCTTTCAATTATCCAGACCTTTCGAACTGGAAAGGTTAGGCAGATTGTGCACAACAGAAGATAATGATGCAACAAAAAACAACTAAATTTTCTGTTTTTAACAACATTTGTTGTATTTGGGCAACACACAAGAGCGCTAAATAGCTCAATTTACGAAAATAAAACAAGAAAATACGCTAATTCAATAATTTACAAAAGCATATCATGTAAAAAATGCTGTAATGCTAAAAAAGATTGATCACTTTGCGCGAAGATAGAGTGTTTGCTCCCCCCGTAGAATTGCGCGACTGGCTGGTGTTAATCGCTGCGAGTAGACATCGTTGCGTTTTGATGTCAAATAACCAAGTGCCATGAGCTGTTGAAACAATTTCCGCCAATCCTTTTCGTTTAATTCCTTACCAATACCAAACGTGCTTATCTTGTCATGCCCCCGCTGCTTAACCTGTACTGTATAGTTGCCGCACAGCACATCAATCCAATGGTTTAGATCTGAATTTTGGCCTGAACGATATACGCACGACAATGCTTTCTGTGCAGCAACCGTACCATCCCAAACTTGGGGCGGATCAAGACAAAGATCGCAATTACCACAAGCAATATCCGGCACTGGCTCTCCCAAATAATTAAGCAAGCGTATCCGTCGACACGTTATTGCCTCACAAAATGTCAGTAAAGCATCTAGCTTTTCCATCGCAACCTGCTTTAATACTGGTTGCGTCCCGGTACTCTCGATTAAATGCCGCAAACGGACAGCATCACCCAATCCGTATGTCATCCAAGCATTTGCTGGCAAACCATCACGACCAGCCCTGCCGGTCTCTTGGTAATAACCCTCTATACTTTTAGGTAGATCGAGATGCGCAACAAAACGAATATCTGGCTTGTCGATCCCGAGGCCAAATGCGATGGTCGCAACAATAATTTTCCCTTTATCACTTAAAAATTTTTGCTGATGATTTTTTCGTACCTGCGCACTTAACCCCGCATGATAGGGTAGTGCGGGTATACCTTTACTCGACAACCAGAAAGCAATTTCTTCGACTTTTCTCCGAGTCAGACAATAAACGATACCCGCGTCATGGAGATGCTCTGCTTTAATGAAATTAAGTAACTGTAGTCGCTCATTCACTTTATTAACAACACGATAACGAATATTGGGCCGATCGAAACTCGAAACAAAGACACGCGCTTTATGTAAGCCAAGCCTCTCGATAATTTCTGTACGTGTTTTCAAATCGGCGGATGCCGTTAACGCCACCCTAGGCACTTGCGGAAATCTTTTCTGCAGGATGGAAAGCTGGACATACTCAGGTCTAAAATCGTGCCCCCATTGAGAAATACAGTGCACTTCATCAATGGCAAACAACGATAGCTTGATTTTTTGTAACAACCCTAGAAAACGGGAAGTAAGCAATCTTTCGGGGGTAACATAAAGCAAGTCATAGCAATTTGCTTGCAAATCTTGCTCAACCGCCTCAATTTCCGATTGCGAAAGCAAGGAACTCAAATACGCCACGCGCACCTCTCGTTGCTTTAAATGCTCGACTTGATTTTGCATCAACGCAATCAAAGGTGAAATGACAATTCCAACACCCTCACGCAATATTGCAGGGATCTGGTAACACAAGGATTTACCCCCTCCTGTTGGCATCAATACGAGGCAATTTCCTCCCTGAGTAACGTGATTGATGATTTCTGATTGATATCCTCGAAAATCGCTATAGCCAAACACAGTTCTGAGGATCATATTGGCTTGAGTCGATTGCACCGCGCGTTTCCTGTTTAAGTGTTAAGTCAATTCTAACCTTTAAACCGATCCAATTCCCGTCTATCGCGTTTGGTAGGCCTACCTTTCGTATAAAACTGGGGTGGCTCAGCTTTGGCTTTTTCCATCATGGCTGCACGCAACTCTCGACTTGCGTCAGTTTCTTGATAGAGTTTCTGAGCTTCAGCGTAAGGGCCGCGTCGATTGCTTAATGCTAACACCTCAATTTCATACTGACACTGATCCATACGAATGATCAAGCGATTACCAACCGTAACTGTTCTAGCTGGCTTAACACGCGCACCATTGACAAGCACTCTCCCTTTCTCTACCGCTTCGGCAGCCAATGAACGCGTCTTAAAGAAACGGGCAGCAAAAAGCCATTTATCAATACGAAATTTTTCACAATCGGTTACCTCGATCATTTCAACCTAATTTCACCTTTGCTTGCAGTGGAAATTTCCAATTAAATTCAATTAGTTGTGCTAATTAGTCTATCCTATTTAGTACACCATATCCTCGTAGCATTGATAACAGCATGGGTAATGAACTGAAAACTTTGAAAAGATGATTTTAGTCATTAATATTCAATAAGAACAGCCAGTCCAGATTCTTATATAATTAACAGCTAAACTATATCAATTAATTAATCATTAACTCACCATCTAAAAAAGAATCATCATTCTGTCTGGAGAAAATTAAATGGCGGTAGCAGAAGTTTTAAAAAAGATTCAAGACCACGAAGTAAAATTTGTTGATCTTCGCTTCACCGATACCAATGGTAAAGAGCATCATATTACTGTTCCCGCTCATACTTTTACTGCAGATAAATTTGAAGATGGCCATGCATTTGATGGATCGTCAATAGCCGGCTGGAAGGGCATTCATGCTTCAGACATGCTACTTATGCCTGACCCAGAGACCGCCACTTTAGATCCATTCATGGAAGAAACAACGCTATTTCTTAGCTGTGATGTTGTCGATCCTTCCGATGGGCAAGGCTATAACCGTGATCCACGTTCTCTAGCAAAGCGCGGTGAAGTTTACCTTCAGTCGACTGGCATTGGTGATATTGCTTATTTTGGTCCTGAACTGGAATTCTTCATTTTTGATTCTGTTCGCTGGCAAACCACGATGTCAGGCTGTTTTTTAGAAATTGATTCGGAAGAGGCTGCTTGGAATTCAAAGAAAAAATATGAGCATGGTAATACTGGACACCGCCCCGCTATCAAGGGCGGTTATTTGCCGGTTCCTCCTGTCGATTCTCTGCATGATATCCGCTCTGCGATGTGCATATATCTTGAAGAAATGGGTATCGATGTTGAGGTACATCATCATGAAGTTGCAAATGCTGGTCAATGCGAGATTGGAACACGCTTCAATAGCCTCGTAAAACGCGCTGATTGGAATCAAATGATGAAATATGTGGTGCACAATGTTGCCAATTCTTACGGCAAAACCGCTACTTTTATGCCTAAACCGATTGTAGGTGATAATGGTTCGGGCATGCATGTGCATCAATCTATCTGGAAAGATGGCAAAAATTTATTTTCAGGTAATAGCTATGCGGGTATGTCTGAAACAGCCCTGTTTTACATTGGTGGAATCATTAAGCATACCAAAGCCTTGAATGCAATTACCAATCCAGGAACGAACTCCTATAAACGCCTCGTTTCCGGCTATGAGGCTCCTGTTAATATCGCTTACTCTGCGAGCAATCGATCTGCAGCAATACGAATTCCTCATGCCAGCAATCCTAAACAACGCCGCATAGAAATTCGCTTCCCAGATCCGCTCGCAAATCCTTATCTTGCATTTGCAGCATTACTGATGGCTGGATTAGATGGTATTCAGAATAAAATCCACCCAGGTGATCCCATGGATAAGAATCTATATGATCTGCCGCCAGAAGAAGCCTCAAAAGTGCCAGCGACCTGCAATGCCTTGGAGGAAGCGTTAGAGCATCTTGATAAAGATCGTGAGTTCTTAACGCGGGGAGGAGTATTTTCCAATGATATGATTGATGCGTACATCGCTTTAAAAATGGAGGAAGTCATCCTTTATCGAACAGCACCTCACCCCATAGAATTCTCAATGTATTATAGTTTATAGATAAGAGGTTGATTTAAAGCGTTTATTGTTTGTTTGTTTCTGTCCTTCTTGATTGAAAATAGTGAATATATCAAGTTTCGCCACTTGATATATTCTCGCTTTAAGCCATTTCAATTATGGAGGCATTTCATGAAACAAATTATTTCAGTTGGTTCAGTTCTGATGGCGATGTTTGCCATCACCACGCATGTCAGTGCATCATCCAATATCCACAAAACGGTAGATAATAAAGGGCGGGTCACTTACGCCAATGCGCAAGGAAAGAACTACGCAAAGGCCACCCATACGTCCTTATCAAGTGGTCGCATCTATCCTAAGATAGATAGCAATCAACAAAAGAAACGTGACTTTGATCGCCGTCAGATACTAGAAAGTGAACTCGCTATCGAAACAGAACTACTTGTCGGGATTATTAATTCACTCAGGTTGATTTCAATTAAAATGAAAGAGATACAATCGGAAAGCTCACAATCTACGTCTGCTGCCATTAATGATTTTGAAACTGACATCGGCGGCGCGCCGTCGGTGGACGCGCGCGACGCGTACGAGGAAGGCCTCACGATTCCCGTGTGCCGCATCGTCGAGCGCGGCACCGAGAACCCCGACGTGATCGCGTTTCTCGAGGCGAACCTGCGCGCGCCGCGCGAGACGCTCGGCGACATCCGCGCGCAGTTCGCCGCGTACGGGCTGGCGCAGTCGCGGCTGCTCGCGCTGCTCGCGCGCGAGCGCATCGACGACCTCGACGCGCTGGTCGACGACATCCTCGCGCGCTCGCAGGCGAGCATGCGCGCCGCGATCGACGCGCTGCCCGACGGCCGCTACACCGACGAGGTCACGCTCGACGGCTTCGAGACCCCGCTCACGGTGCGCTGCGCGGTCACGGTGCGCGGCAGCGACCTCGAGGTCGACTACGCGGGGACGTCCGCGCAGGTGGCGCGGCCGATCAACTCGGTGATGAACTACACGATCGCGTACACGAACTACGCGATCAAGTGCCTGCTCGACCCCGGCACGCCGAACAACGACGGCACCTTCGTGCCGGTGCGCGTGAGCGCGCCCGAGGGCTGCCTCGTGAACCCGCTGCGCCCGGCGCCGGTGTGGGCGCGCCACCTGTCGGGCCACTACCTGCCGCCGGTGATCTTCGGCGCGCTCGCGCGCGTGATGCCGGATCGCGTCATCGCCGAGTGCGGCTCGCCGCTGTGGAACGTGTACTTCCAGGGCCTGCAGCCCGACGGCGAGCGCTTCGTCAAGATGTTCTTCATGAACGGCGGGCACGGTGCGCGCCAGGGGCGCGACGGGCCGGCGTGCCTGTCGTTCCCGTCGAACGTGGCCACGGTCTCGATCGAGCGCTTCGAGAGCACGGTGCCGCTCGTGATCACCGAGAAGGCGATCCTCGGCGGCTCCGGCGGCGCGGGGCGCTGGCGCGGCGGTCCGGGCCAGCGCATCTCGTTCAGGGTCGCGGGCGAGCACCCGGTGACGATGACGAT
>CAZIDT010000115.1:0-5435 GCA_964537855.1 uncultured Nitrosomonas sp. | reverse complement strand
AAAATGCCGCTATTTCTTTAGTTAAAAAGAGCTTGATTCTTGAAATTTGAGGACTATAATTCGTCCCTTTAAACATATCGATTATTGTAGCGTTTGTAAGGAGGTCATCATGAAAAGCAAAGTAATTTTCTCTATTCCAACAGACTTGGTTTTTATTCATATTCCTGAAACGTAGTGACTTTTGGAAGGAAATCAACATCATGAAAACGCATGCTGCCACTGTTCATCAAAATACCCTATCTGATGCGATTTTTGATACGCATCCTGAAATCAGTTTAGATTTATCCCACGTCGAAGCAGAACTAAAAAAAGGATATAAAAAACCTTTTTTGATTGTTGATCGCGCATTGATTCGCAATAAATTCCGACGATTTAGAGCGGCAATGCCTCGTGTGCACCCTCATTATGCGGTCAAAGCAAACCCTGATGCTCGTGTTCTAACAACATTAATAGAAGAAGGTGCTGGTTTTGAAATCGCATCAATTGCTGAGCTTGATTTATTACTTAGTTTAGGTGTTCCCGCTGCAGAAATTTTTTATAGTAATCCGATTAAGTCCAGAGCCTATGTTGAGTATGCTGCAGCTAAGGGTGTTGAATGGTATGTACTGGATAGCGTCGAAGAATTACGCAAAATTGTCAGCATTAAACCTGATGCAAAGCTTTATTTGAGAATCGATACACCCAATATTGGTAGTGATTGGCCTTTGGCGGGAAAATTTGGTTCTCACTTAGGGGATGTCAAAGAAATTATCAGTGAAGCTGTGAAATTAAGAGCAGATCTCGCAGGTGTAACCTTCCATGTAGGTTCTCAATGTCGTAACCCACAAAATTGGCGCGTGGGGATTGAACGTGCTAAAGGTGTATTTGCTGATATGGAACAATCAGGACTTAAGCCTCGGTTGCTTAATATTGGAGGAGGTTATCCAGTCAGACATACCAAGCCTATTCCTTCGATCGAAGTTATTGCAGAAGTTATTAATACTGCAATTACAGATCTCTCACCTGAAATTCATATCATGGCAGAGCCCGGTCGATATTTAGTGTCTGATTCGGCCTATTTTGTTTGCCAAGTTGTGGGTACTGCAACGCGTAATGGTAAACGCTGGATGTATTGGGATGCAGGGATATTTGGCGGTATCATCGAAGTAAGCGAAGGACTACGCTACGAAATATTGACTGATCGCAAAGGAAAAAAAATTCCTTGGACCATCGCTGGGCCAACTTGTGATTCAGTTGATATACTCATGCGGGATGAATTACTACCAGAAGATCTGCAAGAAGGTGATTTTATTTATATACCCAATGCTGGTGCTTATACAACTGCTTATGCTAGCAATTTCAATGGCTTTCCATTACCGGACGTAATTGTAATCTAATCGATTTAAGTTATTCGTTATATTTCTGACCGTTCTAGTAGATTCTATAGACTACTGGAACGGTTTAGTTGAGAAAGCAGCTGTTAAATGAGCTAAATCTAAGCAGTTGTAATTACTATTGCTATCGTATGTATACTGTTTAATAGGGCTTGCAGTAATAGCGTGAAGGAAATATATCACTGCGACGTGAGTTTTTAATCACATCCCCTCCATTTTTTACACAAGATCTAGTCGCCATATCTAGGCTTGCAAAATACTCGTTGGAGCCTGGTTGCGAATCAATAGGTGGTACTTCTTGCCGTATTCTCTTGCAAGTTTCAGGGTCATCATCAGACACGATGTCGCTAATCATAGCGGGTAAAGGACATAAACGGCATGGATTCCCGGGGCAAAGACACCCAGTGCATGAAGCTTGAGCTTGAGGGATATAGCTAATCGGGAGTAGCATTAATACTAACGAAATGATTTGATTTGTAAATAGTTTGTATTGTTTTTGCATTTAATATCTCATTTTTAAGTTTATAAGAACTCAATATTCAGTTTGCCACGCTATTTTTCCTAGAATAGAAAATTATACGTGTGAAGTCGTCGGTTGTTCACTTCATTTTCCTGATTTGAATCGTAACAACGTTTTATATAGTAAATGGGGTATTAGTAAGTAAAAAGGCATTCTGATCCAATGGCTTCGTATATAGAGCAGAAAACGTGCAAATTTGGCTCGCTTAGAGGCTTTATCAGGATGCAGTGGGAATAGAGCTAATGGAACTAGTTGTTGCATGATGCACTGCAAAATCAGTGAGGGTTTTTGAATTAAGCGTTGCTCGGTATTCTGGGGGATTGCTGTTTGAAATATCAATCGAGAATATTGTATGCCATAGTAAAGGGGGCGACCTAATCGAAGTTGATTGGCCCGCTTTATCAATTTATCCCAAAATACTGGATCCTGGCGCCCAAAGAATTGCAACTCGTCATGTAAATCAAGTAAATCACGTAAATTATCTATTAAGTCGTTATTCTGGAATAGATTAACAGCGCAGTGCAAAACCATATCGGTAGGATTAAGAATTTTGTGGCCTGACTGGGTTGTGATGGCTGCATCAATAAGCAAGCATGAATCAATTTTGATTTTGCTTGTAATGGGTGAGATTGTATGATGAATATCGATCTCGGTTTCTCTCTCTTGATGGATCAGCGCAGGAATTTCGTGGCTCCAGGCTCGATAATAATGTTCGTCATAAGCTGAAATTTCTCGATGCTTCCATCCTTCTTTTAGTAATATTTTTTCAACTTGATTCAGATTTCCTTTGGGAATCAGGATATCAAGATCAACAAAGAAACGCCCTTCAGCGGCAGGTAATTCGGCAAGTCGATAAGCAACACCTTTCAATACAATAATGGGAATCTGAATGGATTTAAGCGCCCAATTTATTCTGTCAAGTTCCCAAAATGCAAGCTGTTGCTGTTTCTTTACGCGAATTAAACTGGAACGTAATTGATTAACTGCGCGAACTGGAATTGTGCTCATTAGTTTTCTTCTTTCCAGTTCCACTGCTAGAAAGCCTAATAGCTTAACTTTTCTTGCTAAACGCAATACTAATTCCCATTCTTTTGAATCATACTGGATCAATATATCAGGATTAATGATCGCATTAAGCAATAGCTGGTGGTGATTGGATAAGCTAAGCTTCATCGGTAAGTTTATTAAGCAAAGCTAATACGCTATCAAAATCAGAATATATAAGCTGGTAGCATTGACAGTTCCTAATAAGGCGTGTTACTGCTCTGAATGCTGACTCACCTAGGATTTCATAGTTGAACGAATTGCTAGCAAGTAATAAAAATGCTTCAGACTGTGGAAGGGGTTCTAGTGTTAAAGGCGCATTTGCAGTCCATTTAGGAAAGATGATCCACTTCGCGCTAACAAACTGATTTGTTCTTAAGATATGATCGCGAGGGGGGCGAACATGAGCGATAGTGCCTTTTTGAGTATTGTAAATTTTCTCCCCTAATACCACTTCTGGTAAATAATTTCTTATAACCTGTATAGACTGGTTTTTGAGTGGCATCAATCGTGGTATTGGTGTAAAGAAATCTGAAAAAGGATCCATTAAACCAAACTCATCTGAAAACAAACGATATCCTCGATGTATTAGAGCGGTACAGAGCGTGGTTTTGCCACTACCTGGCCAAGCGGGTAGAAGAATCAGAAACCCATTTCTTTCAACTGCAGCGGAGTGGAACATTAACAAATGATTGATTCTTATCGCAATAACCAAATTGATGCCCCATTCTAAAGCGGCTAAAGCTTGGTCTGTTGGGAAAGGTGGAAAAGGCGATTGGCCATCGATAGTAAAGCGGATAAATGAGGAGAAAGGATTGCTAAATGAGAATTTAGGCAGAATCTGGGCGTGAATATCAACGATCTCATCTTCGACAATATCGTAATAAGCGTAAAGAAAATGGAGCTGTTTTGCTAACTGAGGAAGTTTGGTTTGTATTTGAACATTGACAGGACCAAGTTTAACTCGAATTCCTGAATGAGATAACTGAGCTATGAACTGATCAATCGGAATCTGCTCAACGATCACACGAATTATTTTATCTCGAAGAATTCTGCTTTATTAAACCTAATTCATCAAAGCGATGCAAGGTTTTATTAACCTGCTTTAAAAAAACAGTGTCCGGTTCTATATTGAATTTTTCAGCTAAGTAATTACAAATATCCTGAGTTAGTAAAGCTCTAGGAGCCCTATTTTCAAGATACATTAATATCTGAATACTCATTTCATTTAAGTAATGAGTTTTTCCTGCGTCTGGTTGGAATACAGTATATTCGTCATCCCATTTTTCAATAATCAAAGATTGATAGTTAAGTGTTTTCCAATAATCTTCCACGACTGAATCTATAGCGTACCGGAATCGGGTAACACTCCTCTACCGCTTAAAGACGCGTAGGCCGTAGCTGAAATGATAATACCTCCACGTGTATTACACTCCATGGCTTGATTTTCTAAATTATCAGGATCTTGATAATTTCCAGTCACACCTGGCGCTGTTCCTAGATCATAGCGACCATCTCCAAGCGGACCCCCATTGCTGCTATCCGGATGTACGCATAAAATATCGCCAGTACTTCCACCCGTAGCAGCTGCATTAGTATCGGTAATAGGTGTTCCAATATTACTGGTTCTTGCAAGTGCTGCACCACTATGCAATGTCATTATGACGGGTATCGCAGCCGTTTTTTTCAATAATCGTCTTCTTGCTTGTGCCGGCTTATCCAGCAGCAAATTCTTTCTTGATTCTATTTCCTTATCGCTATGATTTTCAGACATATTTATGAAACTCCTAATGGCTAGCGAGAAATTCGATTTACACGTGCATTAAAGCATTAAAATGCTAACTATTTGCAACCCTCTCTTGGTCACTATTATAACACTTACTTTAAGTCGCTTGAGTATTTCAAATTTCCTACTGATTAATCAGAATCTTAGATAGTTTATCCACAAAAAACTATAATCCTATCAAAATTGGATACTAACTTAATGTATTAATATTTATTCATATTTGCTTAGCTAACATCGGGTTTAATCAAATCGAATCTTCGTAATTCAAGGTGATTACCTAAAAGCTTTATTTCTTAATACGCAAGATACATGCCATTTTCTATATTATTTCTATAAATCAAGTAGAAACAAGCAGATGAAAGATATTTATTTTTTCTCCCAATTAGCTAATAACAAAAAGTGTAAAAAAATTCGACAGCTTATGTAGTCTGATTACTATGATTAAATGCGATTATTACGATGTGTAATTTGATAAAGTACGGGTAGTACCAGAAGAGAGAGAAGTGATTGCGAAAGGGTGCTGCCAATCATCACAGTCGCAAGTGTTCTTTGTACTTCTGCACCTGTACTTGTGCTAATTGCCATTGGCAAGAAGCCCAGTGATTCTACCCAAGTTGTTATAAGGACTGGTCGAAGTCTCAAAAGAGAACCGGTTCGAATAGCGTCATTGAGAGAAAATCCTTGCTGTCTGAGATCGCGGATAAATGAAATG
>CAZIDT010000114.1:0-5483 GCA_964537855.1 uncultured Nitrosomonas sp. | reverse complement strand
TGTGCTTCGAGGAAAGCAAAATGCAGTGTTGTTCTTAAGCTGCGCAAGCTTTCAACAGCGATATCTTCTTTATTCTCGAGTGCAAGAATAACTGGTGAAGAGATATCATTTGCTTGATTACGCTTCAATTTGTTACTGAGCACTTTCTGGAGTTTGCTATGTGGTATCGTTGCGTAAACCGGGGTATTCAGTAATTTTTCAATTAAATCAGGATCCTCAATGCCGCGATTGAGGGATTTACGAATTAATGCGGTTACGATTCCAAAGATGATTCCCAGAACCAGTGCTATGCCTATAATTAATACTTTTCTAGGCCGGATAGGTTCATCCGGCAGAATTGCATAATCAATAATTCGAACGTTTCCGATTGTTCCCGCTTTTGCGATGCGTAATGTTTGAGCATTGTTGAGAAGCGTAGTGTATAACTCAGTACTTACTTTTACATCTCGGGATAATTTTAGAATGGCCTGTTGTGTTTCTGGTAGCGTTTCGATTTTTTTATCTTGTGTGCTGATTTGACCTTGTAGTCTTGCAATCTGTTTATCAATCGCAATAATATGAGGGTGCGATTCGGTGAACCGTTGCCTGAGCTCATCGCGTTTCTGCTGCAAGATGGTTGTTTGTGTTTTGAGATCGACCGAGTTCTTAAGAATATTTTGCATTTCGAGATTTAGATCGACAGATCCTTTCCGAGTGCGATATTCGTTAAGGGCTGTTGTAGCAGCATCCAATTGATCTTTTAGAATCGGTAATTGCTTCTCAAGAAATTCCAAGGTTTTTTGTGACTCAGCCGATTTTTGATCGACGTTTTGTTGAACATAAATGTTGGCAATTTCATTTAATATACTAACAGCGGTATCAGGTAGGAATGATTCCACAGTCAATTCAAGCATTCCGGTATTTTTACCTTTTTCAGCAATCGAGATCCTTTCTTTTAATTGGCGGATTGCTTGATTTTCCGATTGGCGCACGATGGTGAATTGTGTATCAGGCCGTGATTTCAGCAACGATACAAAAATAGCGATCGGCTGGGAATATCCTTCGATTTGCTTATTTGCAAGCTTGCCTACTTCTCCATCCAGAATGATTTCATCTTTATAGAATAGTTTGAAGAAACCTTCTTGATCCGTTTTTAAAATAAACTCTTCATCTTCTAATATCGATGGAACAATGAACGTTTCAACTTGGATTGCTTCTCCGCCCCAAGCGTATTGTGTTAGTCCAAATAGTGCATTTGAGACGCTCCCATCCTGATTCCGATTCTGAAACTGCCGAGCAATAGCTTCCCCTAGGATTGGGAAATATTTGGGTTTAGCCATAACATCGAGATGTAAGCTTTTTATGGTTTTACCCAGAATCATTCTCGACTTGATTAATTCGATCTCGGCCATAACAGCCATTTTACCTTCTATTAAACCTGTCAAAGGTTCTAAGCCAGCCATTGAAGCCGAGTTTTCTTTTACTTGAAGCAGGCCATCGGCTTTGTAAATTGGTCTGTCTAGCTGGGTTTTAGTGAAGCCAATTAAAACAGTAATGGTTGTTATCAATAGGATTAGCCATTTGCTGTCATATAAGGTACTGAATAATTCACCTAAATTGATAACATCTTCCTCTTGATTGAGGGAGTAATCGAATGGAGTGGATGAACGATCAGCAGGTAAATTGGACATAGTATTTTGTTAGTAGAGAAAAAGTAGGTTCTTTTCAGCGCATGGATGCTCGGTAAATAATAATGATGCCCTGTTCCTTTATTTGCGTAGTCTAGCTATAGGATTTCTCGTGAGTTAAATAATTGCTGGGTCATTATCGAATCGTGCTCGGTGATGACGGAAATGCTCTAAAGGGTTGAATTCTTAAAACACCATCAAATGAGTTCAATAAATTCACAGTAGGTTGAATTTGAGCAATGATTTGGTTCCAACGGATACCTTCCGCCCTATCGACATAAATGACGTCACGCGGTTGTAGTGGGAAGCGATCTGCTAACAGCAAAGCATCTGGAGATTTGGCATCCAGATGGAAAATTTCTGATTTACCAACCCCACCTCTAAATACAAATATTCTGGCTGGATCGGATGTCTCTTGATCAAAACCTCCAGCGTCGCTAAGTGCTTCGGTTAATGTCATGCGTGCTTTATTCATAACTAAACTTCTAGAGCGACCAATACCGGCCCCACCAAGGACTCTAAAGTTAGTTTCACCTAATATAAACACCTTGTTCAAGGAGCTATCCGGTACATTTAATATATCACCGTGCCTAAGCAGCACATTTTGAGTAATGTCGCCGCCCTCGTATAAGCTTAATAAATTGATGCTATAGGTTTTATCATCTCTCGTTAAGGTGATATTACGTTGGTCTGCTTCCGTCTTGACACCGCCTGCATTATTTATAGCTTCAAGTACAGTGAGTGGAATATCTTTGACTAATTGGATGCCAGGCTGAGCTACTTCACCGACGACATAGACACGCTGACTGCGGTAATCAGCAACACGAACATCTAATTGAACATTTTCTATATATCTTGATAATCGCTCAGTCAGCTCATCACGAATCTCTTCTACCGTTCTTCCTGCTGCGTGTACGATACCCACGTATGGATAAAAGAAGGTTCCATCTTCTCCCACGACATTTCCTGCTTTCTCAGCTGCTCGAAATTGTCCTGCAGGGATCGTGAGTTCAGGGTGATCCCAAACGGTGATATTGAGGATATCGCGAGGTCCGACCCGATACTGCGTATAAGGCTCTGCTTCCATGGGAACGCCTTTGATGGTTCTTGAACCAATACGGTAATCAAAATAGTGATTAGCCACGTTATCAGGCCCAAGGCTACGGGTATTGAAGTCGCGTTCTAACGCTAGGATGAGTTCTGCATCGATGGTTTGAATTTCAAGTTTCTTTAGAATGGTTTCATTATTCTCAGTTACCGGCATTTTAACGCTCGATTGCCTGGAGAATGGACTCATGTGTTGTCCTGGTACGATTGAGCAGGCGGGAAGTGCGCTCACTGCAAGTATTAAGAAAATTTTTAAACGCATAGAGTTCCTCATAAAAAAATGTCTACTATGTAAAAATTTCCGACATCGCAAGAAAGCATGTTTAAGCCATTCTGGCTTTTTTGTCAAACTTGCGTTGAATGTATACACAGCTGATTACAATTTTGTTAACCATTGATTAATGCCCTGTTCAATAAGCAGCGCTGAGTTTTCAAAAATTGATAAGTCTTTTTGGTAAGGATCTGCGATTTCAAATTTCCCCCACTCTCCTAGCCGAAAAACTTTTCCTCTGGCACCGGGTTCATTGTCCTCTATGGCTTTCTTATGTGATGTCTCCATAACTAAGATGAGATCCGCTTTCCGAACCATAACACTATTGAGTTGACAGGCACGGTGCGAGGAAATATCAATGCCTTTTTGCATTAGCACATGGCAAGCTTTCTCATCTGCTTTATGGCCAACCAGTGCATTAAGTCCTGCAGAAGTTACAAAATGGCTTGTTTTGGTTGATTGAGCTAAATGATACTTTAATAGCCCCTCGGCCATAGGGCTTCTACAAATATTTCCGACACAGACGAAAAGAATATTGGTAAACAAGGACTACCTCTTTTTGGATTTTGAAGGATTGGCTTCTTTTTTGTTCTTATAGCCATATAGCTCCATAAATCCTCTACCCGTATGGCTTCCTTCTATCGTGACCGCACCCTCCCAATAGTGATTGTAGGTTGTCAATTGAGCATCAAATTCGCTATTTTCTATTTTGCTGCGAGTTTTGATATGTATATTTTTTTTGGGTATCTTAATTTCCCAGCCAATAGGGTAGGTGTATCCTGTTTTTTTGCTTGTCCACTGATCACCTAGCTGGGAAAGAATAAAGTCATTACTAAGTAGAGCTTCGGTAACATTATTCTGCGTAATGCTCCCTGTGTAAAGCAGTGGTTTGTCGGTCTTGTCGCGGAGCTGATAAATCATTAAATCGATTCCGTTATCTAACTGAAGGCTAAACCAATCCCAAGATAGGAGATTAGTTGAAAAATCACCCCACTGATGATCAAACCAAGCTAAACCTCTGACAGTTTCTGTAGTATTGCCAATCTTGATTGTTCCAGTGATATCCATTCGGGTCCGGGAATAGTAATAACTATTCCCCGCTTCTTCTAAGAAAATAATACCATCGGTGCCATGAAATACGGGTGGGATAGTATTGGTTAGCTTGAGATTAAAGCTAAATTGGGGTGATGAAACAATTAATTGATCATTACCATCGTTTCCAGCCATTTTCCAATTTTCTAGAAGGAATTCAAACCCATTTTCAACACTCGAAGAAAAACTACCCCCTGTCGTCCTTTTTTGATCGGTATAGTGTTTGCCAGTTTGGTAATCACTAAAAGAAACCTGTTTGACTAAATGGCTTACTAATTCAGTAACCATGAAAGTTGTGTAGTGAAAGCTGAATTGTTTGCCCGATTCAGTCCATAAGTGGCCGTTATAGTACCACCATTCCATTTTCGCGAGATGTGGAGCATCGTCTTTTGGCAAGCTAACAGAGCCACTTGTCCTCGCTTTAACTTCAAACCAGTTATCCGCAGGTTGCAGATAGGAGATTTCATAAGATAACCATCCGCCTAAACCAATTATCAATATTATGATTATCTTAAACATGGATGAAGCAAGCGATTGATTGCCTTTGGGTTTGATTTTCATATTTAATTAGTTTGATTGACTACACATCTAAAACAAAAGATTGTTAGTGGACTGAGCGATTGTGCGAGTAGTAACTTGTATTATCCAATGTATTCTGCAATTGGGTGGAGAAAAAATATTGCAACGTGATATTGTTTGCGATCGAGTTGAAAAAAAACCATTCAATTCATAAATTTATACTTTACTTGTCATAATGATATGGATTAGAATGCGTTAGGATTTTTCTAATCGATGGGTAAGTATAAGACTATATTAGATGTAAATTCTTGTAACATTTGTTGTGTAAATTATGCTGGCTAGCTGAGAAAATAAATAAAAAATGGATTGGATTAAATCCTAATTTATTGGCTGCGTTATTGATTATCTAATTCTAATAACTGTTGGAGGATACTCGAATGAATATAAAGTATCAGATTAAAAACTTATTACTAGCGACGTCTATCACAATAGGATTATCAGCAACCACAGCCATGGCTAACGTTGTTGGGTTTATGAGCCTAGAATTGGATGGATGTTTCTCTTCAAATGCAAACACGGCAGTATGTGGCCCTCATGAGAATAATGCAGCCGTTTTTGCAACAGGTACCGCTGTATTTAATGAATCACTATTGAGTAAATTTGGTGGTACTGCGGGACTTGCGACTCATCCGTTTAGTTATGCAGGATTTGGTGAATTATTAGTGGGTACCGGACCGGGAGCGCCACTTGTTCCGTTTGCAGATGTTACTAGGACGTGGGCTGATTATACTGCCCTGTCGAGTGATCCTAATCTGATGCTTGGATTT
>CAZIDT010000113.1:0-5488 GCA_964537855.1 uncultured Nitrosomonas sp. | reverse complement strand
GCCACCTAATTTTTCTTGCAAGCTCATATAGGTCCTTTCTTTAGATGAAAACACTCTTGTTAGTCGATGGTTCATCCTACTTGTACCGTGCTTTTCACGCACTACCTGATTTGCGTAATCATCATAATAAGCCAACGGGTGCCATTTATGGCGTGCTGAACATGTTGCGCCGCTTACATAAGGATTTTCAGTCGGATTATAGCGCTTGCGTGTTTGATGCAAAAGGCAAAACATTTCGCGACGAGATCTATCCTGAATATAAAGCGCATCGTCCACCCATGCCGAGTGATTTAGTGGAGCAGATTACGCCTTTGCACGATTGCATCGAAGCGATGGGTTGGCCTTTATTGATTGTGGAAGGTGTTGAAGCAGATGATGTTATTGGGACACTCGCTAGACAGGCGTGCAATCAGGGAATGCAATGCATTATCTCAACAGGTGATAAAGACATTGCTCAACTTGTTAATCACGCAATTAGGCTGATTAACACTATGAATAATGAGACGCTAGATGCAGAAGGTGTGGTTAAAAAGTTTGGGGTAAGCCCAGCGCAGATTATTGATTATTTAGCGCTGGTTGGAGATAGTTCTGACAATATTCCCGGTGTTGAAAAGGTAGGTCCAAAGACCGCAGTCAAATGGTTATCGCACTATCAAACTTTGGATAATCTAATCTCTCACGCAAATGAGATTAAGGGAGTGGTCGGGGAAAATCTACGTAAAGCATTGCCATGGCTAAACGTTGCGCGGCAATTACTTACCATTAAATGCGATGTATCGTTACCGGTCGATTTAGAAGCGCTCATTACCAAGCAACAGGATATTCCCAGGTTGATTACGCTCTATGATGAATTAGATTTTAAGACTTGGTTACGTGAGCTCAAGGCCAGTAATGCCCCTGTTTTAGGGGATAATGGGGTGAAAGCAGGTAATCACGTAACGCAACATTCAAATGGATTGAATTCATCAACGAGTGCCAAACAGAAGGATGCCTATTATGAAACGATAACTACAGAAGCCCAGCTTGATCTGTGGATCATGCAATGTGAGCAGGCATCGATTGTTGCAGTAGACACTGAGACAACAAGCCTAGATCCAATGCAAGCGAGAATCGTTGGTATTTCATTCAGTATCGAACCCAATAAAGCAGCCTATATTCCGCTGGGACACACTTATACTGGTGTCCCTGCACAGTTAGATTTATATGACGTACTGAACAAATTGAAGCCTTGGTTGGAGAATCCCAATAAAATCAAGGTAGGTCAGAACTTAAAGTACGATAAACATGTTTTGGCTAATCATGGTGTGAATCTTGGTGGGATAGCACATGATACGTTATTACAGTCTTATGTACTGGAATCGCATCAACCCCATAATATGGATAACCTGGCATTACGCCACCTCAATGTTGAAACCATTCACTATGATGAGGTGACAGGAAAAGGCGCTAGTAAGATTGGGTTTGAGCAAGTAGCGATTGAACAGGCGACACGATATGCGGCGGAAGATGCAGATATTACTTTGCAGTTACATCAACAGCTTTATCCTAGAATCGAGAGCGATGATTCTCTGCAGTATGTTTATCGCCAAATTGAAATGCCCTTGCTTACTGTGCTATTTCAGATCGAGAGAAATGGGGTATTGCTTGATTCGAATTTGCTGCATGAGCAAAGTCGCGATCTGGCTCAGCAGCTTTATCACTTGGAGAATCAAGCTTATGCGTTAGCCGGTCAGGTTTTCAATCTAAATTCCCCCAAACAAATTCAAGAAATATTGTTTGACCAACTTAAATTACCGATCATCAAAAAAACCCCGAAGGGCGCGCCTTCTACCGATGAAGATGTCTTGCAACAGCTTTCTCTGGATTATCCCTTGCCTAAAGTATTGCTGGATTACAGAGGGTTGGCCAAGCTTAAATCAACGTATACCGATAAATTACCTCAAATGGTTAATGCAAATACGGGGCGTGTTCATACCAATTATGCCCAGGCGGTTGCGGTAACAGGGCGATTGGCCAGCAATGATCCTAATTTACAAAACATTCCTATTCGAAGCCCAGAAGGGCGCAAAATACGTGAAGCATTTGTTGCGCCAGAAGGGAGTCAGATTATTTCTGCTGACTATTCTCAAATCGAACTGCGCATTATGGCGCATATCTCACAAGATCAAGGGCTGCTCAAAGCATTTGCGGCGGAAGAAGATATTCATCAAGCGACAGCGGGAGAAATCTTTGGCGTACCCATTGATCAAGTGAATGCGGAACAACGGCGTTACGCGAAAGTGATTAACTTTGGTCTAATCTATGGGATGTCCGAATTTGGTCTGGCTAGTCAGCTTGGTATCGAACGCAGTGCTGCCCGTATTTATATCGAACGCTATTTTGCGCGTTACCCAGGTGTTGCAAAGTATATGCAGCAGACCCGTGAGCAGGCGAGAGAGAAAGGGTTTGTGGAAACGGTGTTTGGTCGTCGTTTGTGGTTACCGGAAATTAATAGTACACATCATAATCGCCGGCAGGGGGCGGAACGTGCGGCGATTAATGCACCGATGCAAGGTACTGCTGCTGATATCATCAAATTGGCGATGATTGCAGTTCAGAATTGGTTAGTAAATCATTCGTTTAACACCAAACTCATTATGCAAGTGCATGATGAATTGGTGCTAGAAGTGCCGGACGCTGAGGTCGAAATCGTTACAGCAAACTTATCGCAATTGATGGAAAATATTGGTAAATTTGATGTTCCCTTACGAGTTAAAATCGGGATTGGAAAAAATTGGGAACAAGCACACTGATCTTTTTGATATTAATAAATGACTAATAAAGAACAAATACAGGTTCATCGTGAGCGCCGTGATCGGTTGCTTGGCCAACTTACCCATGGTATTGCAGTGATTGCAACATCGCCAGTACGGCCAAGAAACCGCGATAGCAGTTATCCTTATCGATTTGACAGTTATTTTTACTATTTGACTGGTTTTGCTGAACCAGAGGCGGTAATGGTTATTCTTGCAGAAAATCAACAAGGTAATGCAGAGCAAATCTTATTTTGTCGTGAAAAGAATCTAGAGCGTGAGATTTGGGATGGTTTTCGTTATGGCCCTGATGCAGCGTGTGCGCAATTTAAATTTGACAGTGCTTACCCAATCAGTCAACTGGATGAAATGATGCCTAAGTTGCTTGCTAACCAATCAACCGTCTACACGATGATTGGGCAGGATGTAGCTTGGGATACGAAAATGACGGGATGGATCAATCGTGTCCGCGAACAAACTCGAAGTGGTATCGCAGCGCCCGACACGCTAGCTGATGTGCGTAAAGTTTTGGATGAGATGCGCTTATTTAAGGATGAGCATGAGCTTACCTTAATGCGGCACGCGGCTAAGATTGCTACAGATGCGCATCGACGTGCAATGAAGTATACCAAACCCAATTTATTTGAATATGAAATTGAAGCGGAAATACTGCACGAGTTTCGTCGTCAAGGTGCATTTGCACCTGCCTATACGCCAATTGTAGCTGGGGGCGCAAATGCCTGCATACTTCATTACATCGAAAATAACACACGCCTAAACCCCGGTGATTTATTATTGATCGATGCGGGCTGTGAATATGGAGGGTATGCGTCGGATATCACACGTACTTTCCCGATAAATGGGCAATTTACTGCGGTGCAACGTGATCTTTACCAATTAGTTTTGTCTGCGCAGCATTCGGCGATTGAAGCTGTGCAACCAGGCCGAACCTGGGATGATCCGCATCAGGCAGCATTAACAGTGCTTGCTCAGGGATTCATTGATTTGGGACTGTGTCAAGGTAGTATTGAAGCTGTCATTGAATCAGGAGACTATAAACAATTCTATATGCATCGCACTGGGCATTGGCTTGGTTTGGATGTGCACGATGCTGGTGAGTATAAGCAGTCTGGTGCATGGCGTGAACTTAAACCAGGAATGGTGTTAACCGTGGAGCCTGGTTGCTATATTCGTCCTGCTGATCATGTTCCTGATCATTTTTGGAATATTGGTATTCGGATTGAGGATGATGTGTTGGTTACACCGAGTGGGCATGAAATTTTGACTGCAGCAGTGCCTAAAGCAATCATAGAAATAGAGGAGTTGATGTATGAAGGATGACAACCCTAGACAAATCATTATTAGCAAGATCATCGAACACCGTGAAAGTAGTTCATCTCAACCTGAATATTCGAGCTCGGCATCACCTGTTAGCCGCTGGCTGTTCTACTTGGCGCTTATTCCAGTCACTATCGTTATTTTTGTCGCCGGTTTTTTCTTTTTCTCGGTTCTATTAGCGCTTGTGGCGGTAGCAATGGTAGGGATTGGTGTGAGAATTTGGTGGCTAAGACGTCAATTCAATAAAGCAGTAGCGAATCAGGAAGACGTCAGATCCACTGAGATCGAAGATGCAGAAATAATTGAAACAGTGATTCATAAAACGAATAAAAAGTAGCTATCGATCAATGAGTGTTGACTATTAGATAATGGTTATTATTGGGGGGTGATTTTGATGAATAATGATTCGACAGTTGCAAACAAAATTGGAATCAATGAAGCAAAAACCGTGCAAGTAAGTATCCGAATGCAATCAGGTGAACATGCGGGGCAGCCAATTTATTCCAATCTAACATCAGTTCAGGCGAGCCAAGGTACGGTCATGATCGATTTTGGATTTATCGACCCACAAATGATTCAGGCATTAGGCCGATTAGCGCAATCAGGTGAAAAAGCACCTGATACAATTAACGCGAAGATGTCGTGCCGCATGGTGATCAGTGTTGAAGCAGCTAAACAGTTGGCACAGCAGCTCAATCAGCTCTTTTATAAAAAACCATAGCAACACCAATTTACCAGGAGAGATTGTGAGTCAATCCGATCCGCTACAAGTGAAGATCAAGTTACAGCAGAGTGTACAGTCAGGAAAGCCGATTTATGCGAATGTTGCTACTGTACAAAATAACCAAGGCATGAGTATTGTTGATTTTGGTTTTTATGATCCAAGCGCATTACAAAGTGCAGTCAAAGAATCAGAATCGCAGATTGGTAACAAGTCATCAGGTGTAATCGATGCTCATTTATCTCGTCGCATTATCCTGAGTCAAGAAGCAGCGATTCAGCTTGCTCAGCAATTAAACCGATTATTCACAAAAAGCTGGGATATAAAAAAACCTCAAAGCGACTCGGTAATGGCAGACATGCTACCGAATGAAGTAAAGGATGGCAGCCCCGATCAGGGTAAAGATATATTAGTAAATTCCAATAGTGGATTCCGCTTTCCTTGGTTCAGGAAAAAACAGTGAAGTAGAAAAATAATGACTTCCAGTGTTTGCCTTAATTATTTGCGAATATTCCTATTAAAAGAAGCAGGGCGATTCGTTGGGGCTTGATTTCGGTTCTCAATATGGCGAAACGTAATACGTCCATTGCTGATATCGTACGGTGAAAGTTCTATGGTAATTTTGTCTCCAGCCAGT
>CAZIDT010000112.1:0-5553 GCA_964537855.1 uncultured Nitrosomonas sp. | reverse complement strand
CACATTAATCAAGTTGTATTGTCAGAAGCAAATAATGGACACCATCTTGTTGTACGTCGCTAAAAAAAACCTCTCCCGTAGCACACTCACCATTTTTCCCAACTAACTCAAAATGATGGCCAATGCGCGATAAAAAGCGTAGATAAGCATTAGCTCTACCCTGTTTGAATAACGTAACTGAAGCTAATTTAGGTATCACTTCAGCAATTGCGCGTCCGATTAATTCGCGTTGCGTCCAACCGAGTAAGCTTGCTCCCTTCTCGCTACAATCGCTAATCAAACCTGATTCTGACAAAATCATGACAGCAAGCGCTTCATTAGCCAATGGGGTAAATTCAATAGGAGCGGTATTACTCGCTTCCATGGGGACACTGTTCATTTTCTTCTCCTTTAAGGGGAATTTCCCCTATTCAAAAAAACGGTAAAAATAACTCTACATGATTGGTGTTAATTATTTTTGACAGTAAGGATAAAAACACTAAAGAATAGACAGATTAAAACCTGACTATTGTGAATTGACTTTTATGAGCACCAACCAACCGACAACTATTTTTACGCAATCTTGGTCGTTGTATGACCTCATTACCGCATACAACTATATGTTTCATAATGAAATCTATGATGGAGTACAACGACTACTGGGATTACGTCAAGATGTTGGGCAGTATCGTTTACTCGATCTCGGGTGCGGGAATGCTCGCTTTATGGCACCCTGTTTGCTAAAACACCCACCTGCCTATTATGAAGGCGTAGATCTTTCGGAAACGGCGTTAGGTGAGGCCAAAACCTATTTGGCTCCACTCACTTGCCCGGTCAAATTAACCCATAATGACTTATTAACCTCGATTGAATCGACCCAAGATCAATGGGATATCATTTTTAGCGGATTTGCTGTTCACCACCTCACACCAGAGGATAAAGCGCGATTTTTCAATGCAGTCGGTCGATCGCTATCAAAACAAGGATGGCTCATCCTAGTGGATGTCGTACGCGAAGAACATCAAGACCGTGCGACCTATTTAAATGGTTATTTAAAATTCATGCGAGAAACTTGGGTTAATGTTCCCTCTGAGCAACTTGAAGAAGCTTGTACGCATGTACATGATCACGACTACCCTGAAACCTTTTCCACCTTGAAACAAATGGCGCATGCTGCCGGGCTCCGTGCGCAGCAGGTTATCAGCCACTATGGTCAGCACTATACTCTGTTATTTGCTCATTCCGATTTACCCAAAATCTAATCCCACCTCCCCATCGCTATGCTGCAAAAACTGACCCTACTTTTCCCAGTCTGGATGCTGATATCGGCAATTTTGGCATTATTTAGCCCAGCATGGTTTACTCCCCTCAATCAAGGATCCACTGTGGTGCTCATCTTAGCGTTTGTAATGCTTTGCATGGGATTGACCTTGACTATCGATGATTTTCGCCGCATTAGCCGCATGCCCAAGGCTGTTGCAACAGGTTTCTTTGGACAATATACCATCATGCCGGTACTGGCTTGGGGAATCGCTACATTATTGAATTTACCCGTTCATTTTGCGGTTGGTCTGATTTTGGTTGGATGTTGTCCTGGGGGTACTGCTTCAAATTTAGTTTCCTATATTGCTAAAGCAGATGTTGCACTATCTGTCGTCATGACGGTTTGCTCGACATTAGCCGCAATCATGCTCACGCCACTACTTACCAAACTATTCGCTGGCACGTTAGTTCCAGTTGATACCTGGATGTTGTTTAAACAAACGCTGCAAGTTGTGATTTTGCCGGTCGCGCTGGGTATCACACTCAATCACTGGCTTCCCAATACCGTGCAGCGCATCATGCCTTTTGCACCGTTTTTGGCCGTATTGGGTGTTTGCTTGATCTGCGCAACCGTTTTTGCTGGTCAAGCAGAAGGCATTCGCAATTATATTGGAGACCTGATTTTGGCAACGGCACTGCTCCATACAAGTGGTTTTTTCTTAGGATACTACCTAGCTAAATTATCCAGTCACGATAAGCGCAGTATGCGGACTATTTCGATTGAAGTGGGTATGCAAAATTCAGGCCTGGCGATTGTGCTAGCAAAACAAGCATTTCCTCTGCTCTTGCTCGCTCCTGTCGTGGGTGCTATTTCGGTTCTCATGCACTCGCTATTAGGTAGTCTTCTTGCCGCCATCTGGCGTAGCCAGAAATTCTAGTTCAACTTTCTGTTTCTTCAAAAAACCCAGAATATTCAGTTTGCATTCAGGAGGTATCCAGTATTGTGATTACTAATGATTGAACAACAATCAAAGTAATCAACCGATCAATTACAAGGAGGCTATCGTGAGAAGAATGATCTTATTGATGTTTATGATATTGTTGCTATGCGGATTCCGCGCACCCAATGGCGCTTTGATTTCCAGAGGCGATTTAGTCGATAAGCTGGTTATGAATTTAGGTCAACCACTTACTCGAATGCCAGTTGCAACATATCGCAGTGTCTATCCCCCTTATCATAGTACACGGGAAATTTGGACTTACAAAATCAAGCAATATACTCATCGCTTCGTCATCGATAATGGAGTGATCATTCATGAAGATTGGACCCGATTCTAGCCCTCACAAAAACCATTGCTTAGCAACAAATTCAAACTAGCACGATTTCGGAGCTAAGCAATGAGTTCCACTCTTCCATTATCAAGATGATAGATTCCACCAACAATTTTTAGTTTTTTTCGATCATGATAATAGTCAAGAATAGGCGTTTTGTTTCGGAGCCTTTCAACCGTCATGATCACATTTTGCTTTGTCACTTGAATCAATCGATCTTGTATCGTATCGCTAACTTTTGCTGTCTCGCTGACTTCCCGAACTGCAGGAGCAATCGCGCTGGCAAGTAATTGAATGTGCCCTGGAAAATCTCGGTGATGATCAACAGCATCGATAGCCGCTTTTACAGCGCCACAGCTTTCATGCCCGAGTACCATAATGAGTGGTGTATTTAATACCGCAACCGAATATTCAATGGTTGCCAAATTATCATTTGTCAGATAATTACCAGCCCCGCGCGCCACAAATAAATCACCCAGCGCTTCATCGAAACAATGCTCTGGACTCACTCTAGAATCAGAACAGCCAAGAATAGTCGCATAAGGATTCTGACCTTTAACCAAGGAATCTTTAATATCATGAAAATCCAATGGGTTAGACTTTCCGGATATATAACGCTCATTGCCTTGCATTAATCTTTCCAAGGCTTGATCCGGCGTTAAAACATTTTCTGGCTTGGGTATGATTCGTTTTTTGTCATTTGCTCCTTTGGTTTCTGATGCACTGACCAATCCTGTCGCAAGTAAACCCCAAGACAGCATTGCTGCTGCGGTTCCTTTAATAAATTTACGTTTAGCTGGATCTTTCTGCTTATCTTGCTCAATCGAATTCAAATGATTTGCATTACAATGATTGTTGGTTACGATACACTTCTGGCACATGCTCAAAATTCCTTTATTACGAATCAACTTCAAAAATCGCCTTTCTACTCGTTTTGACCAGAAGCAACGCAACCGCCAAGCACTAATACAGCATGCACGATACTGAGCAAATTCTGCAAACTGGCGAAAGCTCTGAATTAGTTGAATTAGGCACAATTCCCCATTTAGCGCCTATTCGACAGCGCCCCATAATTGGAGTACTGGCAGGTATTCATTTTATCCACATCATGGATTTCATGATGCTTTTGCCACTTGGTCCACAATTAATGAAATTATTTGAGCTTACACCCCAAGAATTTAGCTTTTTAATTTCAATTTATGCATTTAGTGCAGGAGTATTCAGTTTTTTTGCTTCATTTATTATCGATCATTACGATCGAAAAAGCTTCCTCATTTTTCTTTGCTGTGGTATCGGCTTGGCAACCCTGCTATGTGCGCTCTCATTTGATTATTATTTACTGCTATTAGCGCGGATGATAGCAGGTGGATTCAGCGGTGTACTCAGCGCCACCATTTTCACGATCATTGCTGATATCACCCCAGCCCATCGCCGCGGGAATGCAACCGGAACCGTGATGTCAGCTTTTTCGGCCGTTGCGGTTATCGGCATGCCCTTCGGTATGTTATTAGTCAATCTGTTCAGTTGGCGTGCACCTTTTTTATTTCTCACGCTACTCAGTATCATCATGATCAGCTTAGCAATAGGATTTCTCCCTGCTTTGCGCGGTCATTTAAAGCATCGGCAACCGCGTCATCCTACGCAACATTTACGCACAATTTTTTATAACCGCAATCATTTATACGCGTTTGCACTCATCGCGATGCTGATGTTTGCCGGTTTCTCGGTAAGTCCATTCATCACAACCTATATGATTACCAATGTCGGTATTTCTGAGGTCGATGTTCCCTACCTTTATTTCTTTGGTGGATTAGCGACTTTCTATACAGCACGATTATTTGGCAAGCTATCCGATCAACACGGCAAACATAAAATATTTAGTATTGCAGCCGCATTATCGGTATTCCCCATTCTCATGATCACTCATCTGACTACGACCTCGGTAGTACTAGCCATAGCAGTATCAACGCTATTCATGATGCTAGTTTCTGGCAGATTCGTTCCTGCGATGGCCTTAGTCACAGCAAGCGTTAGTCCTCGTCTACGGGGTAGCTTTCTCAGTTTCAATATTGCGATTCAACAACTCTCTGCAGGCATTGCTTCATTATTTGCGGGCTCTATCATGAGCACCACTGCAACGGGTTCCATCATTCATTACGATACAGTAGGGATTGTTGCAGCAGTAGCGACTGTGTTAAGTATCCTACTCGCCTTGCGCGTCCATGCGTTACCCGAATGAGCCGTGGCTGTTACGATCAATGGGATGCACATTTCCTCAATCGATCACCCATGTTCGAACCATTACGGCGAGCAGGACAGTCACTGGATCAACTTGAGAATTGGCCAACCTTTGATCTGCTCAATCAACTAATCGCAACTCACTGCTCATCAATTCATACACATAACGGCCACTTGTTACAGTTCGTCCCTCAATCTGAATCGATTGAGCATTTTGAGCAACAATATGAACCGCGAACATACCTATGCGGCGAATTGCAAAGTCGGGAGCAGAATTGGCATGATCTTTTCAATGCCTTAGCTTGGATGACCTTCCCTTACACAAAAGCGATACTGAATGCGCTTCATTATCATGATTTAAAAACACGCCCGGCACATCATCAAGCAACACGTGGGCAATTAAGAGATGCGATTACGCTATTCGATGAATCAGGTGTTCTTGTAACCAGCAGTGACGATCACTTAACTCAACTGCTCAAGCACTTTGAATGGAAAACATTGTTCTGGGAAAATCGGAGCAACCTACTCAAGCATATGAGATTCTATCTATTCGGTCACGGGCTTTATGAAAAAGCACTATCTCCTTATGTAGGCATGACAGGTAAGGGACTAATTTTTCAAGTTAAACCAGCGTTTTATCAGAAAAATTTGACCAATCAAATTATAGACCTCGATAGTAAGCTGGCAAACTTGCTCTCATCTGGATCAATCACCTCAGCCGATCTAACACCCGTTCCACTG
>CAZIDT010000111.1:0-5614 GCA_964537855.1 uncultured Nitrosomonas sp. | reverse complement strand
GGATTGCTACCTTGGATCTCCAGTAAATCAGCGATTTCCTCAAAAATAGCAGCAATATCCGCGTTATGTTTGGGCATGTGGAACTCCTCATCTATTTTATTTAGGCCACCACCACTAAAAAATTGATCTAACGCAATAAAGGTTTAGATTAATGCATTCCATTTTGAAAAACTACTACAATGAGATAGCACGACAAGTCATAAGGTGAGATGAGAACAGGGTATTTTGAACATGATGCTGATATTGGGGTCATTGGTCAGGGATCGTCCCTGGAAGAATCATTTGAAGCAGCAGCTCGGGCGATGTTTGCAATTATTACCCATATCGAGGTGATACAACCGCACATCACGGTCACATTTGAATTTGATGAATCTGATCCTGAATTGGCGCTGGTAATTTGGTTGAACCAAATTTTAGGTAAGGCGCGTGAATTGGGCATGGTATTCGGTCATTTTCGGTTAACTCGCCAAGGTAATCATTGGCATGGCACAGTGCTTGGGGAAAAATGGCGAGAGGGTCTAGAGCGGGGTGTCGAAGTCAAGGGCGCTACGCTGACCATGCTCTCGGTAAAACAAATCAACACCCATTGGGAATCACGTTGTGTGGTGGATGTATGAATATCAAATCATTACAAGCATTGCATCCTTATTTATGGTCATTACCCAAATCACTCAATGAGAAACGTGCTGACGTGCTGCTCTATGGTAGTCAGCCTTTACTCGAAAGTATGGACGATAAAGTACTTGAGCAAATTAGGCATGTTGCAGCGTTACCTGGCTTAGTCGGTGCGGCCATGACGATGCCCGATGCACACTGGGGCTATGGCTTCCCAATCGGCGGTGTCGCCGCATTCGATGCAGAACAAGGCGGTATCATTTCTGCTGGGGGGGTTGGTTTTGATATTTCTTGTGGCATACGTTGCTTGCGCAGTGATTTGACCCTTCAGGAGATAATGCCCCACCTTAAGGCCCTTGCGGATAGATTGTTCCAGGTTATTCCTGCGGGAGTTGGTGAAGAAGGTGGCTTAAAACTCGAACCAAAGCAACTTGATCAGGTTTTAATCGGCGGTGCAAGATGGGCAGTAAATCAAGGCTATGGCAATGATACTGATTTAGACTATATCGAAGAACAGGGTTGTGTCGCAGGGGCGAGACCGGCTAATGTTTCTGATCTGGCCAAAAAGCGGCAGCGCGGTGAAATGGGAACGTTGGGCTCGGGCAATCATTTTCTTGAAGTGCAATGCGTTGATCGAATTTTTGATGAGAGTGCGGCGCAAGCTTTTGGTATCCAAGCGGGTCAGGTACTCATTTCCATTCACTGTGGTTCGCGAGGATTAGGCCATCAAATTGGAACGGATTATTTGATCATGCTGGCTAAAGCAGCCACTCGACTAGGCATTCACCTACCTGATCGAGAGTTGGCCTGTGCGCCCATTCAATCTGAGGAAGGTCAGCAATATATCGGTGCGATGAATGCTGCGATGAATTGTGCGCTCGCTAATCGCCAAATCCTAACTCATTTGACGCGTGAAGTCTTTCGGGAGATGTTTCCTAAAAAACGACTCGAAACATTATTTGATGTATCGCACAATACTTGCAAGAAAGAAGAGCATCTTATCGATGGAAAATCGCGTACGCTTTATGTACACCGGAAAGGAGCAACCCGAGCATTTGGACCGGGTCATGCGATGCTGCCTAAACGTTACCGTGAAGTAGGTCAACCTGTAATGATTGGGGGCAGTATGGGAACAGGATCTTATATTCTTGCAGGTAACGCCAATAATCCTGCTTTTTCATCAGCGAGTCATGGAGCGGGTCGTGCAATTAGCCGACGTCAAGCGCTATCGCGTTGGCAAGGAAAAGAAGTTATTCAGCAGCTAGCCCAAAATGGAATATTGATTCGTAGTTGCTCGATGAGGGGTGTGGCAGAAGAAGCACCTGAAGCGTATAAAGATGTAGATTTGGTTGCTGAAGCGACAGAGCAAGCGAGTCTAGCTAGACGTGTCGCGTTCTTAAAACCCAAAGTATGTATCAAAGGTTAATGTTTTGATAGGAGAAAGCCAATGTATCAACGAATCCTTGTCCCCATTGATGGAAGTGCCACATCAAATTGTGCGTTAGCTGAAGCAATCAAACTAGCGCGACAGCATGCTGCACAAGTGGAATTAGTCAATGTTTATGAAGATATTTTGTATTGGGTTGATGAAAATTATATTAATTATGCGGAATTGCAGGAAACCATTCGATTAAACGCCGAAAAACTCCTAACTAAAGCTCAGGCAGAAGTTATTCAAGCCGGTATACCGGTAGAAGCTAAATTAATCGAAGCAAAAAACAATCGAATTGAAAATGTGATCATCGAAGAAGCGAAGCGTTGGCAGGCTGAGTTGATTGTAATTGGAACTCATGGACGTTCAGGGTTTAGTCGCTTGATGCTCGGTAGCGTTGCCGAGGGCGTGGTTCGATCTGCATCAATTCCAGTGCTATTGATTCGCTGTACTGAGAAGTGAGTGATGACGAGCGTGCTAGGCTAATCTCCTAGCAGTAAATGACTCATCAGTGCGCTGCTCCTTCTCGTATAAATTTTTATGCGATCGATGAGTTATATCCCACGATTTTCTTTGTTTTTAGGGAGATTCCATAAAAATCGACCTGCGCTCATCATTTGTCGGCGAAGTAACGCCCAATCTTCGGTTTGCTTGCGAGCATCAAGACAACGTAGCAAGCGAACGCGCATAGCGATATCCTGTTGATCAAGAATGCAGGCCCAGAGTGTGTCTTGAACATTGTATTCTCTACCCGGTTTAAGACAAACTGGGATGATTTGTTCGATCGGAATGGCCAGATCGGTTGCGATGAATTGCATGGCTGCGCGGATATTCATCGCTTTGGTGTCAGCAGGGTCGATTAAATTATAAGGTGGTTGCCATACGCTTGCGGGTCTTAATAAATCGATATGACTGACTACAACGATAATCGGGGGAGGGCGATGATTGAGTCGCTTGAGTTGTTCAGCACGCAGATGATCGAGGAAACGTCGTTCATCTTGGCGATCAGGTCGGTTTGCGGCGGTGACCCAAAAGATCAAATCGGCATTCAACGCGGCGATGATCATTTGTTGTTCATCAAATAATTGGCTATCACAACCGGGGCCATCGAAAACGAGGGCTTGCTCCATCCCTTCTCGTTCTATCGCGAAGGAAGAAAATTGACGCGTGGTGTCAGGAAGGATATCGCTTGCAGTGGTTAATTTTCCGAATAATGCGTTGATCAGACTGGATTTGCCGGTATTGCTTCTACCCAGTACAAGAAAACGCAAAGGAGGGTGTGGGGCTTGACTGGTGTGTTGGGGTTTTTCTTGTTGTGGCTCTGTGAGCGGCGATTCGGCCGGAACCGTTTCGGTTTTATCTATAATCGGCCGGCGACCACTATATAAATCAATCGCGTAGTAACCTACTTTGCGAATATAAGCTCGCAAGAACCAGCGATAAAGCTCATCACGCGCCAAATTAAAACTGCGTTGCCTGAGGTGCTGCCAAATTTCACCAAATAACGCTTGCATGGGATTGACCAGTGCTCTGCCCGCACGATACACATTGAAAACCTGTTCGGCTTTATCTTTCCAACGTTGAAGTCGCAATAAATCGCCTATGGTTAATCGATCGCTGAAAGGGATATTTTCTGTGATATCGCGTTGTAAATCACGGCTTGCTTGCTCAATGATCAGCAAAGTATGTGGAACGGTCAATTCGAGATAAGGTTTTTCTGCGTCTGGGTGATAGCAATGCGATACGGTATCTAGAGTTTGTCGCCCTAACTCCACAATCCATGACGCATCTTCAATTGACCAAGCTTGAGGATCGCATTGATTAGCGAGCTGGTCGACTTTCTGCCAGGCAATTTCAGCGCTTGGGGGCCAGTCGGGATTAGGTTCTGTAACCGCCTCGCTTAATAACTGACGATCACGGCGCATTAGCCATTGTTGAAGCCCGTAGCCAACGCTGCTACAGATGATGAGGGCAGCAAACCAATAGATGAACCCATCTACTTGCCACAACCAGAAAAAACCAAATATAAATAATGCCAGGGTAGGGCATAGCCATAACATGAGAGCCAGAAGCCGTAGAGGATCTATTCGCTTTATCAAAGTTTTCATAGGTTATA
This sequence comes from uncultured Nitrosomonas sp., assembly GCA_964537855.1. Classification (GTDB taxonomy): domain Bacteria; phylum Pseudomonadota; class Gammaproteobacteria; order Burkholderiales; family Nitrosomonadaceae; genus Nitrosomonas. Next base: position 1,451 of record CAZIDT010000111.1, on the reverse strand, counting down.
TGCGTTGCTTAAGAATCGATGCACTATTTTCAAGTGCTTCTGCATAGATTTTCCGTAGCAAGTCGGGATTGATATTTAATCCGTTTCGCCGTTGCGTGAAAAAATATACCGCTGCTTTTCCGAGTGCGTAGGTTGTGGCGGCACTCGCACTCGCTCCCCACATCACCCCGATCGTTTGCCCGACGCCTGGAATGAGCTTGGTCAGTGCGCGACCGATTATTCTGACAAAATAACTTGAGGTTATCGCGGTTCCGAGCAGACTGAGGAATTCGATCGTAGTTTGCTTATTCCAGTTTTGCCCGTATAGCTTGGCCAAGTCGCGAAGTAGCTTGGCTTGAAGTGTGGTAACCATGACCCAATCAATAACAGGTAATGCGCCCAATCCTGCAGCAGTGAAAGCATATCCAACGATATGCTGGTGTGCCGATCGGGAAAATAAATCCTGAACGGCTTTATCTCCACCCAATTGTTGTTGAAGTCCGAGAGGCAGTATTAATTCGATTGCTTGCCATAAGGGCTCGAGCCCATAATTGGGTGGATTGAATCCATCTTCAGGTAGGGTGAGATCAACCGGTACCCAATGGATAGGTGCCGTTCCGGGTAACTCTGAAGCCAACTGACGCTGTGCTTGCAAAGCGCGTTGTAAATCGGATGGAACTTCATTTGGCAGGGGTTCCTGATCAAATGGCCAGGGAATGACATGATTACGATGGCTACCATAGAGCTCGTGCAAGCCAGTTTGTACCATAATCAGTGGCCAATCAGGTTGGCGCATCCGAACTGTACGCAGAACATCGAATACGAGTTGCTGCTTCAGATCGGCAACTTTCATCACAGCGATGAGTAGATGGGCTTGTGATTCGCAATAGCGAATATCTTCACTCGGATCGTAATCGACTTCTCCCAAACCGCGTGTATCTAGAAACCGAACGAGCGGAGCTTGTTGTGGGAAATCATAAAAGCTTGAGAAACGCGTGCAAGGCTGAAAACCATTGCCGATCTCTGCGGTTTCACTGCCTGTGAGGGCACGAATGATCGATGTCTTTCCAGCTTGTGTTTTACCGATAAGCCAGAAAACAGGCAGCGAAATTTTCTCACGGGCTTGCTTTAAAGAAGCTTCTAGCGCTGCCTCATCGATTTTGGGATCGGTCAAAACCGTTTGAAGTTTTTGCCAATAAGTGATCCAGTCAGTAATTTTGCTTAATTTCACAGTTAGGTTTAGAGCGGTTAACGATGATTATTTTACCGACCTTGCTTACTTGTGTCTTAGGAGATAGGCAGCGCTTACGTTAAGCAAGTAGGAAGAATTGGGGAAGCTTCATTGATAAAGTGAGGTAGTATGGTGATTATATTTGAGTTAGTGTGAGTTATCTAAGTTTATTCGATGCGTTAATGCGGGTGAGAATTTTGAATGATGAGTGACATTGTGTTCATACTGGGAGCTGGGGCAT
>CAZIDT010000110.1:0-5618 GCA_964537855.1 uncultured Nitrosomonas sp. | reverse complement strand
CTTGGAAAGCGATTCAAACTGGCACCGATTTATTGTTTTACGAAGGATTACATGGTGGCGCAAAAAGCGATACCGCGGATGTTGCTAAATATGTTGATTTGTTGGTTGGTGTGGTTCCGATCGTTAACTTGGAGTGGATACAAAAAATTCACCGTGATATGAACGCGCGGGGTTATTCTGCAGAAGCTGTCACACAAACCATTCTGCATCGCATGCATGATTACGTGCATTATATTACCCCCCAATTTTCACGTACTCATATCAATTTCCAGCGGGTACCGATGGTGGATACCTCAAATCCTTTTATCGCCAGAGAGATACCCACCCTCGACGAAAGTATGGTCGTGATTCGGTTCCGCGACTACAAGCAAGTTGATTTTTCCTTCTTGTTAAATATGTTGCACGATTCTTTCATGTCGCGTCCTAATACTCTTGTTGTTCCGGGTGGAAAAATGGGTATGGCTATTGAATTGATTCTAACGCCGCTTATTATTGATTTGGCGAAAAAGAGTAAGCATTAGTTCTTTTTAATCGCAGCGCTTAATAACATTCAAGCTCAACCGAAGCCGATATTTGTTAGGGGATTGACCTCCGGTATTTGTTATCGTGGTCTAGCCTAACAAATTGGCTAGGGGAGTGATTGTTTTTGAGATAGATACTTTTTTCTTCAGAGTAACTTTTCAATCCTGGCTAGCAGGACTCTTTTTTCATGACTTCGTTCCTAACTGGCTTAAATCCCGAACAGACAGAAGCTGTTACGTTACCTTATCAATCTGCTTTGATTCTTGCCGGCGCAGGAAGTGGTAAAACACGAGTACTGACAACACGGATCGCTTATTTGATTCAATCCGGCCAAGCAAGCCCGAATAGCCTGTTGGCTGTAACGTTTACCAATAAAGCAGCCCGTGAGATGGTTGCACGTCTTTCAGCCTTGTTGCCAATTAATACCCGGGGTATGTGGATTGGCACCTTTCATGGGTTGTGCAATCGTATGTTGCGTGCGCATTACCAGGAAGCGCGATTACCTCAGGCATTCCAGATCATGGATATGGGAGATCAACAGTCGTTGATTAAGCGCTTGATGAAAGAATCAGCGATTGATGAAAAAGCTTTTCCACCGCGTCAGATCCAATGGTTTATCAATAATGCTAAAGAAGAAGGGGTACGCGCTTCTCAATTAGAAGTGCATGATGCGTTCTCGCGCAAGATGGGGGAGTTTTACCGAATTTACGAAGAACGCTGCATGCAGGAAGGCATCGTTGATTTTGCCGAACTTTTACTGCGTTGCTATGAACTGTTGCTTCATCATGATGCCTTGCGTAGGCATTATCATGATCGTTTCAATTATATCCTGATTGATGAATTTCAAGATACCAATCGATTGCAATATAAATGGCTAAAGTTATTAGCGGGCGCAGGCCTTGCTCAGCCTGCTGCTGTTTTTGCAGTAGGTGATGATGATCAAAGTATTTATGCTTTCCGAGGTGCGCATGTCGGAAATATGAAAGAATTTGAGCGCGATTTTTCTGTCCAGAAAATCATTAAACTTGAGCAGAATTATCGATCGCACGGCAATATCCTAGATGCAGCCAATGCGCTGATAGGCAATAATCAAGGGCGTTTGGGTAAGAATTTATGGACTGCAGAGGGCAGTGGTGAGTTGATACGTGTCTATAATGCGGTGACAGATTTTGAAGAAGCAGCTTTCATTGTAGAAGAAATAAAAGGGTTACAAGCAGAAGGTGTGCGGCTCTCAGAAATGGCCTTGCTTTATCGATCGAATGCACAATCAAGGGTGCTGGAGCATAGCCTGTTTAATGCTGCATTATCCTATCGTGTCTATGGTGGCATGCGTTTCTTTGAACGCCAAGAAATCAAACATGCTTTGGCCTACCTTCGATTGATGGTTCAACCTGAAGATGACATTTCCTTGTTACGCATCATCAATTTTCCTGCACGGGGTATTGGAACACGCAGTCTTGAGCAATTGCAGGATGATGCGAAACAGCTTGAGACAAATTTGTGGGCGACAGCCTTGCAAAAGTGTGGGCCGGCACTTGAACAGGCTAAAGTACAAAAAGGCATAACGGGTTTTGTCGCACTGATTAAATCGATGCAGCAAGCGTGCCGTGACTTGCCTTTACCGGAAATTATTCGCTATGTGATCGCACAAAGCGGCTTGTTAGCGCATTATGCAGCTGATCGTGAGGGTGCTGAGCGGCTTGATAATTTGAATGAGCTGATCAATGCTGCGGTCAGTTTTGTGCATGAGTCGGAAGATGATAGCCTGATTTCATTTTTATCGCATGCTTCACTGGAAGGGGGTGAACATCAAGCAGATCATCACCAAGAAGCGCTCCAGCTCATGACAGTCCATGCAGCAAAAGGATTGGAGTTTCATAGTGTGTTTTTGAGTGGTCTGGAGGAAGGACTCTTTCCCCATGAGAATAGTCGATCCGAGGCAAATGGCCTTGAAGAGGAACGACGTTTGATGTATGTAGCAACAACGCGTGCGCGACGACGATTGTATTTGAGTTTTTCCCAGAGTCGCATGCTTCATGGTCAGACGCATTACAATGTACCTTCCCGTTTTATTCAGGAAATTCCAGAGCATTTATTAAAATGGTTGCGGCCCAAGCATCAAAGCATATCGAATGCAGACTCTAATAAGGGGTGGAGGTCAACTTCAAATCAAGTGAGTGGAGTATCCCATTCATTTCCTAATGATTTAGCAGGCAGCACGAGTAAACAATCCGTTTGGCAGATTGGTCGCACGGTCTCTCACGAAATATTTGGAACAGGTGTCATTGTTAACTGCGAGGGCCAAGGAAAAGATCTACGAGTGCAAGTTCGCTTCAGTCGTGCAGGAACCAAATGGCTCCTGCTTGAATATGCCAACTTGACGCTAGTCTGATATTAACGATTAGCTTCTGAATCGCTATTTGTATCTTCGTCGTTTGGGTTGGTTTCTTCGGGGGATGCTTCAGGGGGGAAAATATCCTGATAGCTTGCATAAATCGAAGCAAAAACAGTTGGCAGTAATACAACATAGAGAAAAATGAGTACGAGCGGTGGCGGTATGGTGCCGAATAAGCTCAATAATTTTACTGTGACGATAGTAATTAGGAAAAACAATATGAAGAGTGTGATGCCATACACAAAGAAAGGTGCCATATTATTTAAGCAGGCAAAAAAACTCTTCTGTATCGCAACCGCTGGTGGTAGGTTTTCAAACATAATGAGTAAAGGTGCAAACCATATTGCCATCATTAAGGGAATACTTAGCGCTAAAGCAGCTAACCAGGCAGATAATACGTTGTCCATGACTCCCATTAGCTCATTCTCACCAAATCGTTTTCCATAAACGAGCATGTCGATGAGTGCATCACCCCCCATTAGCATGAAAACACCGACAATGATGACAAGTCCGATTAGATTAAATCCACCGATTGTGATCAGAGGGGTGGTATTTTTCCTAAAACCAATGAATAAGTGTTCAAGCTGAAGTCGCCTACCTTGATCGAGGTCTTTGCAACCTACCATTATTCCAGCAACGAGAACGGGTGAAATCAATAAAAAAGCAAAAATTCCTAAAACAGGGAGAATTTGCAAAGTGAGTTCAACCATCAGAAATGTGGAACTGAGTAACATCCAGACAAATGGGGATAGCCTAAAATAATAAAGGCCACTTAAGATCCACTGTAAACCTTGTCTCCCACGAACATGCCGAGCTTCCATTAATTCTGTTTCTCCAATTGATAGATGAAAGGATAGTGATACTGAGTAAAAAGCTATACCCAAATTTCCGATAGCTTTGTATGGCGTGATTGATGATTCACCAAAATTTGTCGAAAATGATCTGGGTTTTTCCTATGAGTTAATTCTCCCGGACGGGGTAAGTAAAAATCATATAAGCGTGATAGCCAGAATCTTAATGCCCCAGCTCTGAGCATAATTGGCCACATCATTTGTTCTTCAGAATTTAAATTACGCACACGATGATAAGCGCTAATCATCGCGCGAGCGCGCTCCTCATCAAAAAAAATTTTCTCAGATATACACCAATCGTTAAGCGTAATGGCTAAATCATAAATTAACGCATCATTACACGCAAAATAGAAATCAATGATGCCACCAACTGTCGTTTCCGTAAACAATACATTATCACGGAATAGGTCGGCATGAATTACACCATGAGGAAGATTTATCTTTCGATAAGTTGATTGAAATTGCAGCTCTGAGTCCAGTAATTTTTGATCTTCAGTAGTTAAGTATGGCATTACTGCTTTGGCCGCAGTATTCCACCATTTTGGTCCTCTTGGATTTTCCATGTAAGATGGGTAGCCTAACCCAGCCAAATGCATTTTTGCAAGCATAGTGCCGATCTCGGCGCAGTGAGCTGCAGTTGGTTCAGTTATCGATATGCCGGGTAGAAAGGTTACGATACTCGCAGGTTTGCCATTTAACTCACCTAGTAGTTGCTGTGTATTAGTTGGAACAGGACTAGGGCAGGGAATACCTTGATTTGATAAGTGGGCCATCAAATTGAGGTAATACGGTAATTCAGCAGTCGTTAATTTTTCAAATAGCGTGAGGATGTATTTTCCGGTAGAGGTAGTTACTCGATAATTGGTATTTTCAATACCTGAAGTAATACCTTGAAGCTCAATGAGTGTTCCCAGTGCATAGTTCTGAAGCCAATCAGAGAGTTGTTCTGGGGTGACTGATGTGAAAACCGACATGAAATAAAATAAAAAGAAACAAAAAACGTTATTCAATCCAACTGAGTTATTGTATCCAAATGATGAATTGAAATTAAAATCGATAAAGCTGCCACATCGGAACGCTGACACCCGATTCCATATCCCCGCGGTGTACTTCACCAACGGGGCTGCGTTTATTGAGAAGAAAATAGGGCTTGCCGATACGAGGAATCACTTTGATCATATAAAGCTGACCATTAACCCGATATTCCTCAATGGTTTCTTCATCCCCCTTTTTAATGGTAACTTGAGGCTCCATTGCAGGGTCAGCCCCAAGATCAGGCAGGTCAGGCATTTCTTGTTCAGATTTGTTGATTAAATCAGGCGGTGGGGGAGCTGGTTCGGCCTTATTCGGTGGATTAGATTGTGCAGACACTGTTCCAAGCCAGATTGTGCTGAATAATAAAATAGTCATGATTTGATACATACCAGTCCTGATATCTATAGGGCGCATAGAATCCATTCTATCCGAAAAATGAATGATTTATAAATTTAGCTGTAATTCTTTCTCAGCAAGGGAAGGTTCAAATCCAGAGGTTTCGTAATATTGAAAGATTGCATCAACGACTTGTTTGGGTTCATCAATGATCTGAATCAGATGCATATCTTCGGGCAGAATATAGCCTTCCTGGACCAGCGTTTTCTGGAACCAGTCGATCAATCCATTCCAGAATTCAGAACAAACTAAGATGATCGGTATTTTTCTGGTTTTTCCTGTTTGAACGAGGGTTAATGCTTCCATTAATTCATCCAGCGTACCAAAGCCACCCGGCATGACTACATAAGCTGTGGCAAATTTGACGAACATATATTTGCGAGCAAAGAAATGGCGAAAGGTTTGGCTAATATCTTGGT
>CAZIDT010000109.1:0-5643 GCA_964537855.1 uncultured Nitrosomonas sp. | reverse complement strand
CTGATCAAGATTGGATTAGCGCTGGCCATATTTTTACTGATTAACCCACCATTTTTTCAGGAATGACCCAACTATCAAACTGTTCAGCCGATAAATAACCTAGTGCTACGGCAGCTTCTTTTAACGAGCTATTATCGTAATAGGCTTTTTTTGCGATTTCAGCAGCCTTGTCATAACCAATATGGGGGTTTAATGCAGTCACTAACATCAACGAATTCCGCATTAATTGATCAATACGCTGAGTGTCTGCGGTAATTCCAACTGCACAGTGTTTATTAAAACTGATACAGCCATCCGCTAGCAATCGTACGCTTTGCAGAAAATTATGGATAATCAAGGGTTTCATAACATTGAGCTCAAAATTACCTAATGCACCACCCATATTAACCGCAACATCATTACCCATCACCTGACAACATAGCATCGTCATCGCTTCAGACTGAGTTGGGTTGACTTTACCTGGCATGATGGAGCTTCCTGGCTCATTCTCGGGAATTTTAATTTCACCGATGCCACAACGCGGACCAGAAGCTAACCAACGAATATCATTGGCAATTTTCATTAAGGATGCTGCTAATGTTTTTAACACACCATGCGCATGAACTAAGGCATCGTTAGCAGCTAAAGCCTCGAATTTATTAGGTGCTGAGACAAAAGGTAACTGAGTTAATCGCGCAATTTCCATTGCGACTCGATGGGCAAATTCTGGATGGGTATTTAATCCGGTTCCAACGGCAGTTCCGCCCAATGCGATTTCATACAAATGAGGTAAAGCTGCTTGCAAATGCGCTATGCCATGATCCAGTTGTGAAACATAGCCTGAAAATTCTTGTCCTAATGTAAGGGGCGTTGCGTCTTGTAAATGTGTACGACCGATTTTGACAATACCTTTGAATGATTCGGATTTTAAGAACAACGTCTCACGAAGCTGCTGTATCGCAGGTATTAACTGATTAGTCATTGCTTTTACTGCAGCAATATGCATCGCAGTAGGAAACACATCATTCGAAGATTGCGCTTTATTGACATCATCGTTAGGATGGATTTTACGCTGATTGCCCCGCCCTCCTCCTAATATTTCTGAAGCACGATTCGCGATTACCTCGTTCACATTCATATTCGTTTGCGTGCCGGAGCCCGTTTGCCAAACCGCTAATGGAAACTCTGCAAGATGCTGTCCAGCTATGATTTCATCCGCTGCAGCAATAATCGCCTCAGCGCGTATTTTATCGATCAACCCTAACTCTAGATTCACACCGGCTGCAGCGCGCTTAACTAGCGCTAGCGCTTGAATCAGTGCAATCGGCATTTTTTCAGTCGAAATCTTAAAATTGATGAGTGACCGTTGGGTTTGGGCACCCCATAAAACATCATTTGATACCTGAATTTCACCCATCGAATCATGCTCGTATCTATAATGACTCATAATCAAAACCGTCCGTTGAGTTAAACTAAGCAAACATGCTAGTGCGTATTGGATTGCTCATTAATAGTTTCTAATAAAACAGGTAAAGCCGGTTTCCAGTTCTTCTTACGATGCTCTACAATAACATTGGTGAAAATTCCACCTCGCACAAAAAATTTTGCAGTGATTCGGATAAATCGCGGTTTGAGAACTACAATTAAATCATCGAGAATTTGATTAGTGACCGCTTCATGAAATACCCCTTGATCACGGAAAGACCAAATATACAATTTCAAGCTTTTTAGTTCGACACATTTTTTATCAGGAATATAGTCTAATATTAGTCGAGCAAAATCAGGCTGCCCCGTTTTAGGGCAAAGGCATGTAAATTCTGGAATCTCCATATGGATGCGATAATCCCGATTTGGAAAAGGATTATCAAAAGTTTCCAGTTTTTTGGAAAGTTTATTCAACATGCACTACATCCCATCTATGATTGATTAAGTGAATTCAGCTAAAATATCGCAAAACGATTTAGTCCTGAATTATACCAATTATTTACCTCCTCAATTGCGCCTCTTCCAAATCAAACTGGCTGGCTTCAAAACGTTTGTTGAACCCACAACGATCACGATTCCAGGAAAATTAGTGGGTATCGTCGGACCGAATGGGTGTGGAAAATCAAATATTATTGATGCGATCCGCTGGGTTCTTGGCGAATCGCGTGCTGGAACTTTACGCGGCGACTCAATTCAAGATGTCATATTCAGCGGCTCTGCCAGTCGAAAACCAGTAGGTCGCGCCAGTGTTGAATTGATTTTTGATAACTCTTTAAGCAAAATTACTAATCAGTGGTCGTCTTATGCAGAGATCGCAATTAAACGTGTGGTACAAAGAGACGGCGATTCTGCTTATTACATCAATAATACTCATGTCAGACGCCGCGACATTATTGATCTTTTTCTTGGCACAGGTGTTAGCAGTAGAGGTTATGCCATTATCGAACAAGGCATGATATCTCGCATTGTGGAAGCCAAGCCACAAGAGTTACGATCATTTCTTGAAGAGGCTGCGGGTATTGCAAAATATCGTGAGCGTCGTCATGAAACCGAGTTACGGTTAGCCGATGCAAGAGCCAATTTATCACGTGTAGAAGATATTTTGCAGGAGCTTGAGAAACAATTGCTTCATGTCAAAGAACAAGCTGCTACGGCTCAGCGCTTTAATGCGCTGCAAACAGAATTACAACATATTAATAATTTGTTATGGCTTCATAGTCAGCAAGAAGCAACGAAATTACGAATCAGAGCGACAACAGAAATTGAGCAATTAATGCTTAAATTGGAGCAAGAAACCAATAGCCTACATGAATTCGATCAGAACCTGGAAGCATTGCGAACCCAGCACTCCTCTATCAGCGATGATCATCAACGCGCACACGCTTCTTTATATGCGGTTGAAGCAAAACTTGCTAGAACCGAGCAAGAGCTTAGACATATCGAGGAAAACACACAAGCGATTCAATCTCAAATTAACGAAGCAAATTTGCAACTGCAGCGCAATCAGTCTGATAAAGAACAGGCCCTAAATGAATTGGCGCATTTATATCTCGACAAGGAAAGCATTGATAATTTGCAGCAAGCTCGCCAGCAACAGTATGAAACAGAAAATGAAAAATTGCCTGATTTGGAAAATATATTCCGCAGCACACAAGATGCACTCTTTCATATCAAACAAAAATATGCTGTTACTCAAGAGACAAGTAGATTCCTGCAAAATCAGTTAACGCATGGTGAGAAAACTATTCATCAGTTGAATCAAAAACAAGAACGATTAATTCCAGAAAAGAATACCCAAATTGATCATCATCAAGAAAAAATTATTGCTTTGCAAACCGAGCTAGCGCAAGTGACGCTCGATATTGAATCAAAACAACGTGCTTTGGCTGAAATTGAAGATCAGCTCAAAGTCATAGCGCAATCAGAGAAAGAAGCGCTACATGTGGTACAAGGTAAACAACAACAATGGACATCAGCAAAAGCTCGCCATGATGCTTTAGTTCAACTGCAACATCAACTTGAAAACAATGAATCATTAACTCGATGGATCACCCATAATCAACTCGATCAATTACCGCGATTGTGGCAGCACATTGAAATTAAAGCCGGCTGGGAAAATGCATTGGAATCTATATTGCAAGCGTATCTTAATGCAGCTCTAGTTCATCAACTGGAAGTCGCGCTTGATTGGACTGAACCAGTCCCTGGTCCTTGGTATATCGTAGAAGAATGTTTGAGTAATAAAAATAAAGAAAATAATGCCTTATCGATTGATTCTACGTGTGATGTTATTGAGAACAGCTTTCCTAAAAGCGAGCCCCTGCGTTCACTTGTCAAATTTACACATCACAGTATAGAAAAAATTGTAACACAATGGTTACACGGCATTTTTACGATAGATGATATTGCATCAGGTTTGCGTTCTCGTCATGAGTTAGCGCCTACTGAGCGATTTATCACTGCTCAAGGGCACCTAATTTCACATCATAGTTTGTTTTATTACGCACCACATGCGCAATTCCATGGTGTATTACAGCGTCAACGCGAAATAACGCAAATTAAAGAATTAATTGACCAACATCATCAAGCATTTCTTGATGCGAATGAAATTTACTCGGAAATAGAGAAAAATAATGAACGTTGCAAGCAATCCCGCTCGTTATTACAACATGAGCTAACCCAAGCCAAGCAGGCCAAGCATGATTTATCTCTTGAATTGATAAAACTTTCTGAATTTACACAACGAATTCACTATCGGAATCAACAAATCGATGAAGAACTAATGAATATTTCAGCTCAATTAGCAGCTGAAACGATACAACGACAAGAAACAGAATCGAATCTAACAATGCATCACACAGAATTGGAGGAATTAGATTCACAAATAACTCAACTGAATGAATCAGTTGTATCAGCAGAAAAAATTCTCATAACGCATCGGCAATTGGTTCAACAATTATCAAATCAATGGCGAGACACCGTGGTTCAGTTCAAAGATTGCCAGAATCGGATTTCTCAAATAGAAAATAATATCCACCATCTTGAACAATCCTCCTCAGCAATTTTGAGTAATATTGAGAAACTAGCCCATTCGTTAAGTTTATTGGAGAACAAGGATTTACAACAACAGCTTGATGCGCAAATAGAAGATCGGAATCAATGTGAGCGATCAGTCACTAAATACCGCCAAGCACTAGAAGATATTATTCAATTAATACGCAGTACCGAATTGGCTCGTATGCAATCAGAGCAGACGATTAATCAACATAAAGAATCACTTAATCAATTAAAACTCAAGCATCAAGAAGCTTATTTAATTGAAAATCAATTTAATGAGAAGCTGATTGAAAGTGGTGCAGATATTGACCTACTTCTCCCCCAAATTGAAAAAGTTAAACCATCAGCATTAAAGACTGAGCTTAATCGAATTAATACTGAGTTAACATCACTGGGACTCGTAAACCTAGCGGCAATTGAGGAGTTACAAGCAATCCAAAGTCGCTTCACATTTCTTGATTTACAATCGACAGATTTAGAAAATGCGGTAACAACGTTGGAAAACGCAATTCATCAAATCGATGGAGAAACGCGTGAACGCTTGCAAGCAACATTTGATCGCGTAAATTTGTTATTCAAAGAGTTATTTACTTCGGTTTTTGGTGGCGGCAATGCAAAATTAACGCTAAGCGGTGAAGAAATCCTAGATGCAACGATCCAATTAATTGCGCAACCACCAGGCAAAAAAAACAATTCGATTCATCTTTTATCTGGCGGTGAAAAAGCGCTAACAGCGCTTACCCTTATTTTTTCGTTATTTCAATTGAATCCAGCGCCTTTCTGTCTCCTAGATGAGGTTGATGCCCCATTGGATGATATTAATGCCATGCGTTTCTGTGAGCTCGTAAAGCGCATAGCAAATGAAACTCAATTCCTATTTATCAGCCATAATAAAATTTCCATGCAAATGGCGGAACAGCTTATTGGTGTTACGATGGCAGAACAAGGTGTTTCACGTATCGTTTCAGTAAATATTGATGACGCGATAAATCCTACGCAAGATCTTGAAGAAAGACTTGTCTAAAACTTACTATCAGATTACCTATTAGTAGCTATAATTGATATTTAAAAAAGCTTAATCAAGTTTAATAAAATGAATGGATCAAAGTATGAGTGATTTAC
>CAZIDT010000108.1:0-5665 GCA_964537855.1 uncultured Nitrosomonas sp. | reverse complement strand
ATCTTGGGCCTGATAGTCTTCTAAAAGGAATACGTGTCAAAACTTCATCGTTTACCCGCCATCATGTCAACATCAACATGTGTAGAGCTAATTCAGTCTCTACTTATACTAATTCAATTCTCGCTCACCAAGAAGTAGCACAAGATGGCTATCAAGAAGCGCTTTTACTTGATGTCGATGGTTACGTTGCTGAGGGATCCGGTGAAAATATTTTTGTTATCAAAAATAATAAACTGTATACACCCGATTTAACCGCATGCCTTGAAGGAATTACGCGTGCATCTGTTATTGAATTAGCTAGCGAGATTGGTTTATCTATTATCGAGAAACGAATTACCAGGGATGAAGTTTATTGCGCTGATGAAGCCTTTTTCACAGGAACAGCCGCTGAAGTAACGCCTATCAGAGAACTGGATAATAGAGCTATTGGCAATGGCTCGAGAGGCCCCATAACCGAACGCTTACAAACCTTATTTTTTGAGTGCGTCAGCGGAAAATCAAAGAAACATACCGATTGGCTACACTATGTCTGATTTTATTAATGGAATCGTATTACTATGAATAATCGACAAATTGAAGTAACCGTAGATGACTTACCACTACACTGTCCAATGCCTTCCATGGCTTCGTGGAATGGTCACCCCCGTGTTTATCTACCGATTGAAGCTACCCATGAGGCTTTATGTCCTTACTGCGGAACTCACTACATTTTAAAAGGAGAAATCAAGGCAAATCATCACTGAAATACAGGTAATTGGTACTAAGAACACACTATAAAAGTACCAGAAAGTTGATGATCTAATTAATTTTTTTAGCTATATACTTAACGAGTTTATTAAATATAAGAGTCGCGCAATGAATAACATTCCGAATGAAATATTCAAAGCTTATGATATTCGCGGCATTGTCAATACCGTTTTGACCACCGAAATGGTGGAGCGAATCGGCCATGCCATCGGTTCAGAAGCGGTTAAACGTAAACTCTCTTCCATTGCGATCGGTCGCGATGGAAGACTTTCCAGCCCTTCACTTGCGCAAGCTTTAGCGAAAGGGCTGCAAAAAAGTGGGCTACATGTCATTGATGTAGGCATGGTTCCAACACCTGTACTCTACTATGCCGCGCATGAGTTATGTAATTATACGGGTGTAATGATCACAGGCAGTCATAATCCACCTGAATATAACGGGCTAAAAATGGTATTAGGAGGTGAAACTTTAGCTGCTGAAGCAATTCAATCATTACGCAAACGTTTGGAAGACAATGATCTAACTTATGGTGAAGGCAGCTATAAATCATACGAAATCACATCAAACTATCTCCAAAGAATTACAAGCGATGTGAAATTAACGCGCCCAATGAAAATCGTAATTGATTGCGGTAATGGTGTGACCGGTGCAATTGCACCCGCGCTGTATCGGCAAATGGGCTGCGAAGTCATCGAATTATTCTGTGAAGTCGATGGCAATTTTCCCAATCATCACCCCGATCCATCCGTTCCTGAAAATTTACAAAATGTAATTGAGGCCCTCGCAACGACAGATGCAGAAATTGGGTTTGCATTTGATGGGGATGGTGATCGACTGGGGCTCGTGACAAAAGACGGTAGTATTATTTTTCCTGACCGTCAACTTATGTTATTTGCAGCTGATGTTTTAACCCGAAATCCAGGAGCAAAAATAATTTTTGATGTTAAATGTACCCGTAATCTGGCTTTGTGGATTGAACAACATGGTGGCATACCCATCATGTGGAAAACTGGACATTCTTTTATCAAAGGCAAGCTAAAAGAAACGGGAGCATTGTTAGCAGGTGAAATGAGTGGGCATATTTTTTTCAAAGAAAGATGGTATGGTTTTGATGATGCCTTATATACAGGCGCACGTTTGTTAGAATTCTTGAGTAAACAATCGGATATGAATGCGGTTCTGCACGCATTACCCGATGCAATCAATACTCCTGAACTACAAATCAAACTTAAAGAAGGTGAGAATTATGCTTTAGTTGATTTACTTCAACGGGAAGCCCGATTTGATAATCCTGAACGCATCATTACAACTGATGGGTTACGGGTCGAATATCATGATGGATTTGGCTTAATTCGTTCTTCCAATACAACACCTGTTCTAGTATTACGTTTTGAAGCAGATAACTCTGATGCACTGCAACGGATCAAGCTCGATTTTCGTCGTGTACTAAAGCAATTCAAACCAGATATCAGCTTACCATTTTGAAAATATACCAACCAGACTTTGTTAATTTACCGCATGAACAATTTAATTACCTAACCTAGCCAAGGAAACGGCTATTTTCGGAACTCGCGTCGAAAGTTATCATCCAATCTGGCATGAAAAATTATTATCATCTCATTTTTATTTTGGCACTGCTGTTGCCAATTAATACGATTGCTGATGATTTACCCGAGCTCGGTGATGTCTCACAAGCAACCATTACACCGCGACAAGAAAGGCAGCTTGGTTATCAAATAATGCGTCAAATCCGAGCTGACCCTAGTTATTTAGATGATCCTGAAATTACAAGTTACCTAAATAATCTTGGAAGAAGATTGTTATCCACATCCAATGAAACGCAGCCTGGACAATCATTTGAATTCTTTGCATTACAAGATCCCACGATTAATGCGTTTGCGTTGCCTGGGGGATTCATGGGTTTTAATAGCGGGCTAATCATTGCCGCACAAAGTGAATCTGAACTAGCGGGTGTTATGGCGCATGAAATTGCCCATGTGACCCAAAAACACTTAGCAAGAATGATAGCTGGGCAACAGCATTTGGGTTTAATATCAACTATCGCAGGATTAGCCATAGCAATCCTAGCGTCTCGCTCTAATCCGCAAGCTGGACAAGCAGCCATCGTAGCTAGTCAAGCTGTTGCTATTCAATCACGTCTTAATTTTACGCGTAAACATGAAAAGGAAGCTGATCGAATTGGCTTCAATATCCTTCATAGAGCAGGATTTGACCCCCACGGAATGTCTGCCTTTTTTGAAAGATTGCAGCTGGCAGGTCGATACCGCGAAAATGGCGCACCTTCCTATTTAAGAACACACCCCCTGACTTATGAGCGCATAGCTGATATTGAGAGTAGAATGCGTGAATTACCCTATCGGCAAATACCGGACAGTATCGATTTCCACCTAGTTCGTGCTAAATTGAAGGCTGCACTGGGTAATTCAACCGACACCGTTGCACAATTTGATTCCCGCATTCGCGACAAACGCTACTCCAATGAGCTAGCTGAGCGTTATGGCTTAATTTATGCACTCTTACGAGACAAACGCTTTAAGCGCGCTGAAAAAGAACTAGAAAGTCTTTATCAAAAAATGCAATCGGATCCAGCGATTAAAAATCTCCACAATCACCACCTAGGAAACCCTATCTTAATCGAAAGTGATTATTTGCAATCGGGTGCAATGATTGATACGCTCGCAGCGCGCGTAAAACTTGCTAATAAACAAATACCGGATGCTTTTAAGCTTTATCAAGCTGCATTAAACGCCTACCCACAACATCGAGCATTAATCTACGACTATGCAGCTGCTTTACTAAATCACCAAGGTCCACAAGCAGCCCTCAATTTTATTAATAAACAATCGCAAGTCATTCATGATGACATTCATCTTTATCGGCTAGAAGCGCAGTGCCATGCTGCACTTGGTAATCATATGCTCAAGCATCGTGCTCAAGCAGAAATCTATATCCAAGAAGGTAAGCTACATGCCGCCGTTGAACAGCTCGAGGTTGCGCTTCGTTACAGCAATGGCAATTTTTATCAATTATCGAGTGTTGAAGCCCGTTTAAGACAGCTTAAAGAATTCATTGCGAGCTTTGAGGAGGAAAATTGATTCCATCGTACGATCAAAGCCAAGCACTTTGGCAGCAATTCCCTAATCAATTCTAACACTTGTTTTATCTCTCCTCATGATACGTAGCAACAGAACTTTATCTGTCATATTTTTCCTCTTATTGTTAAGTGCTGTTATCTATGGATACACTCGGAACCACCAACCATCAGGAAAAGAAGTCTATAAAACACGTCTTGTTGATCGAGGAGATATCATCCAAGTCATTGCAGCAAACGGAACACTCACGCCACTTGAACTAGTCAATGTGGGAACGCAAGTTTCAGGTACAGTTGCAAAAATATATGTGGATTTCAATGATCAGGTCAAAAAAGGACAAGTATTAGCTGAACTGGATCAAGCTTTACTGCGAGCGCAATTGCTTCAATCGGAAGCTAATTATCAAAGCGCGCAAGCTACTTTGAATCTTACTCAGAATAAAGCACTTAGAGGTAGAACTTTATTACAAAAGGGATTCATTTCTAAGGAGGCTTTAGATGATCTTGAACAACAACTCGCGCTGGCTAAAGCTCAAATCGCTATCAGTAAAGCGACGGTTGAACGCGATCGGGCCAATCTTAACTACAGCGTGATTCGCTCCCCTATCGCTGGAGTCGTTGTTGCTCGTGATGTTAATGTGGGTCAAACTGTTGCTGCTAATTTTCAAACACCCATCTTATTTCAAATTGCCAAAGATCTTTATCAAATGCAAATCAATATTAGCGTAGCTGAAGCTGATATTGGTCAAATTCGAACTACCCAAGAAATCACATTTAATGTCGACGCATTTCAAGAGCAAGAATTTACCGCATCAGTTAAGCAGATCCGTTTAAACCCCACCATTCAAGAGAATGTTGTAACGTATAACGTTGTCGCAGCAGTCGAAAATAAAGAGGGAATCTTACTTCCTGGAATGACTGCCAATGTCCGATTTGTCATTAATCACAAACGAGACGTGTTAAGAATCTCCAATGCCGCATTGCGATATAAACCGAGTCGTAATGAAGCACAATTGAATAATGTAAGCCGAACACCACTGGGCATACAAGTTTATCGCCTGAAGAATCAAGTACAACAGCCGATCCATGTGACCACAGGTATAACCGATGGCCACCTTACCGAAATTGTTTCAGGTGATTTGAATGTTGGTGATGAAATCATTGTGAGCGATGCTAAAGATAGTAAATCGAAAGAATCATCTGCCAGTAACTTTAGATTCAGAATGTTTTAATGTCTGTAGCTAATCAACCTGCTTTCAATCAAGTTTTGATTCAAATCGATCACTTGTGCAAATCTTATGAACTGACTGATCGTTCTGGGGAATTGATTAATCAACCCGTATTAATTGATCTCAATTTAACAATCAATCAAGGCGAATTCGTAGCTATCATGGGCCATTCCGGGTCAGGAAAATCTACCTTGATGAATATTTTGGGTTGCCTTGACACACCAACCAGTGGTAACTACTGGCTTTCGGGTCGCGATGTTGCCACCATGAACAGTAATGAGCTAGCTCGTATTCGTAATCAAAATATTGGATTCGTGTTTCAAAGCTTTAATTTGTTAAAGCGCATGACAGCACTAGAAAATGTCGCTATACCACTCCTTTATGCTGGTATTGGACGTAAAGAAAGCTTAAAGCGATCACAAGAAATGCTCACGCTTATAGGTTTAGCAAAATATAGGGATCATCTCCCCAATCAACTTTCTGGTGGGCAACAACAACGAGTGGCTATCAGTCGTGCACTCATCAACCAACCTCAGCTTCTATTAGCGGATGAGCCCACAGGTAATCTCGATACTCA
>CAZIDT010000107.1:0-5755 GCA_964537855.1 uncultured Nitrosomonas sp. | reverse complement strand
TTTTAAATTAAATGAATTTAATTAATACAAAACGTGACACATTACTTAAACCGCTGCAAATCGTCAGTGGAATTGTTGAACAAAAAAGAACATTACCCATACTGTCCAACGTACTTATTCGAAAAGAACAAGAAAAACTATTTTTTGTTACAACTGATTTAGAAATCGAAATCGAAGTTCATTCGAGTGACAGTGATAATCGATCAAATGAAGATTTCTCAATAACCGTCTCAGCTAGAAAGTTTCTTGATATCCTTCGTGCATTTTCTGCAGACACGAATGTAATTCTTAATAAAACGGATAATCGCTTACAAGTAAATATCAGCAAAAGCCGTTTCAATCTTCAAATTCTTCCCATGGAAGATTTTCCAAGGATGGCGATTGAAGGAAAACCGGAAATTTCTTTAACACTGTCACAAAAAAACTTAAAAAATAGCTTGCATCGCGTCCAATATGCAATGGCGCAGCAAGATATTCGTTACTATTTAAATGGATTATTGTTATTAACCGATGGTCCCCATCTTAGGGCTGTTGCAACCGATGGCCATCGTCTTGGTTATATTTCAACGCAGCTTGAAACGGATTTATCCAGAAAAGAAACGATCCTTCCGCGCAAAACGGTTAACGAGCTTGTAAAGCTACTCGAAGATAGCGATAAGCCGGTAACAATCGATTTTTATCCCAAAAAAATAAGCTTTAGCTTTTCCGATATTATTCTGACTTCTAAAGTTATTGACGGAAAATTCCCTGATTTTGACCGCGTTATCCCGAAAACTAATACAAGGCAATTTACGATCAAACGCTTGGATTTCCTCCAGGCACTGCAACGTGCAGCCATTCTCTCTAATACATCGGATAAATTCAGAGGCGTGAAACTCGTCATTTCAGACAATCGCTTAAGCATTCTCTGCAAAAATAGTGAGCAAGAGGAAGCACAAGAAGATTTAGATATTGACTATAATAGCCAAGAAACCATAGATATTAGTTTTAACATTACCTATTTGCTCGATGTCCTTAATAATCTTGATTCTGAAACAGTTCAATGTTCTTTTGAAAACGCAAATAGCGGCACGCTAATCACCATCCCGGATGATGCAACCTTTAAATATGTCGTAATGCCCATGCGACTCTAGTAGCTTTTTTTATCAATTCTAATAGTACAACTGAAAAAATGACCAATACTGACGATCGAGAATACGATTCCGATAGCATTAAAATTCTGAAAGGATTAGATGCGGTTCGTAAACGTCCTGGAATGTATATCGGTGATACAAGCGATGGAACCGGTTTGCACCATATGGTATTTGAAGTTGTCGATAATGCGATTGATGAAGCATTAGCAGGATATTGCGATGAAATCATTGTCATCATTCATCCCGATAACTCAGTTAGCGTTCTTGATAATGGTCGTGGTATTCCTACCGGAATCAAACAAGACGATGAGTTGAAACGCTCAGCAGCGGAAATTGTCATGACTGAGCTGCACGCTGGTGGGAAATTTGATGACAATTCCTACAAGGTTTCCGGCGGTTTGCATGGGGTAGGTGTTTCCGTAGTAAACGCATTGTCGGAATGGCTCAGGCTAACCATACGGCGTGACAAGAAAATCCATCAAATGGAATTCCGCAAAGGCGTTCCCGTTGCGCCATTAGCGGTATCCGGCGAATCAGAAAAACATGGAACCGAGGTACATTTTTTAGCCAGTAAAGAAATTTTTGGCGATGTGAGCTATCACTATGAAATTTTTGCTAAACGGTTGCGCGAGCTTTCTTTCTTAAATAACGGAATTAAGATCAAGCTCATCGATCAACGCAATGATAAAGAAGAGACGTTTGCTTTTTCAGGCGGTATTCGAAATTTCGTCGAATATATCAACCGCACTAAAACCGTTTTACATCCCGCAATTTTTTACGCAAACGGCAGCAAAGACAATATCGCAGTTGAAGTAGCCATACAATGGAACGATAGTTATGTAGAGCAAGTATTGTGTTTTACCAACAATATACCGCAAAAGGATGGCGGCACCCATTTAACGGGGCTGCGCGCAGCGATGACCCGCACACTTAATAGCTACATCGAAAAAAATGAATTAGCGAAAAAAGCAAAAGTCGATACCACCGGGGATGATATGCGGGAAGGGTTAACCTGTGTCTTATCGATCAAACTATTTGAACCCAAATTTTCTTCACAAACGAAAGAAAAACTTGTTTCCTCCGAAGTTCGCCCTGTTGTAGAAGATATCGTTACACAGAAACTTACCGAATTCTTGCTGGAACATCCCAACGATACCAAAATAATCTGCAATAAAATCATCGATGCGGCTAGAGCCCGCGAAGCGGCGCGAAAAGCCCGTGAATTAACGCGTAGGAAAGGAGTACTCGATGGCCTTGGATTACCCGGAAAACTCGCAGACTGCCAGGAGAAAGATCCTGCTAACTGTGAACTCTACCTCGTGGAAGGGGACTCGGCGGGTGGCTCTGCAAAACAAGGCAGAGATCGTAAGTTTCAAGCGATCATGCCCTTGAAAGGTAAAATCTTAAATGTCGAGAAATCACGGTTTGATAAATTGATTTCATCGCAAGAAATCATTTCCCTCATTACCGCATTGGGAACGGGCATTGGTAAGGATGAATATAACCCTGACAAATTACGATATCACCGCATTATCATCATGACCGATGCGGATGTCGATGGCTCTCATATTCGTACCTTGTTATTGACTTTTTTCTACCGGCAAATGCCTGAATTGATCGAACGCGGCCACATCTACATAGCCCAGCCGCCGCTGTATAAGATCAAACATGGTAAACAGGAGCGCTACGTCAAAGACGACCATGAGCTCAATCAATATATCTTGGGATTAGCCTTGGAAGGTGCTGAATTACAGCTCAGTGAAAGCAATCCACCGATAACGGGGGAAGCCTTAACCAGTATTGCGCGAGAATATCTGTTGGCTGAGGCAGTTATCGACCGTATGAGTCGGTTAATCGATCGTTCTGTTATGTATGCGTTGCTCAAGGAACCGAACATCGATTTGAGCGATCAAGAAAACGCACAACAAAGTGCAGCAAAACTAACAGCCCTTGTTCAATCCGTTCAAATCACTCCTGAATTTGATGATGTTTTCGAGCACTATCGCTTAAAGCTCATCCGAACTCATCATGGTAATATCCAAACAAGCTATCTCGATCAAGATTTTGTCAAAAGCGATGATTTCGAGCAGCTCAAAAAAGCTGCACAAGTCCTACAGGGCTTGATAACCAATGGTGCGGTCGTTAAACGTGGTAATGAGAAACAAACCATTACAGAATTTAAAGAAGCACTCGATTGGTTACTTACCGAAGCCAAAAAAGGAATCAATATTCAACGCTATAAAGGCCTAGGAGAAATGAATCCCGGGCAGCTATGGGAAACCACCATGGACCCAAGTAATCGTCGTTTGCTGCGCGCGCAAATCGAAGACAGCATTTTAACCGATGAAATCTTTACGACCTTGATGGGTGATGTCGTTGAACCGCGCCGTGAATTCATTGAAAAAAATGCCCTTCAAGTGACTAATCTCGACGTGTAGTTTCAACAGCGAGTAGCCTGGTTTAATGGCTAAAACCAACACTAAAACGGAGGAGCCATTAGAAAAGCAGCTTTGGAAAGCCGCCGATAAGCTGCGAAAAAACATCGACGCTGCTGAATACAAGCATGTCGTCTTAGGCTTGATTTTCCTCAAATACATTTCCGATTCATTTGAAGGTTTATTTGCCAAGCTGCAAGCGGGGCAAGGCGATTATGCGGGAGCCGATCCCGAAGACAAAGACGAATACAAAGCCGAAAACGTGTTCTTTGTCCCACCGCAAGCGCGCTGGTCATTTTTGATCGCTAAAGCCACGCAACCGGATATAGGCAAGTTTATCGATGACGCAATGGACGCCATCGAAAAAGAAAATCCCTCGCTCAAAGGCGTTCTGCCAAAGGTCTATGCGCGCCAAAACCTTGATCCGATCAATTTAGGCGGGCTCATCAATCTAGTTGGCAATATTGCGCTCGGTGATGCCAAAGCCCGCAGTGCTGATGTTTTAGGTCACGTGTTCGAATATTTTCTCGGTGAGTTCGCGCTTGCCGAAGGCAAGCAAGGCGGCCAGTTCTATACACCGCGCAGTATCGTTGAATTACTCGTCGCCATGCTTGAACCCTATAAAGGGCGCGTATTTGATCCCTGCTGCGGATCGGGTGGAATGTTCGTGCAATCGGAACGTTTTGTCGAAGAACATCAAGGCAAGCTCAACGACATTTCGATTTATGGACAAGAAAGCAATCAAACCACCTGGCGGCTGGCCAAAATGAACCTTGCCATTCGCGGCATTGATAGCTCACAAGTTCGATGGAACAACGAAGGCTCATTCCTGAACGATGCCCATAAAGACCTGAAAGCCGATTTCGTCATCGCTAACCCGCCATTCAACGACAGCGATTGGAGTGGTGAACTACTGCGCACCGATGGGCGCTGGCAATTCGGCATACCGCCAACGGGCAATGCCAACTTCGCATGGTTGCAACATTTTATTTATCACCTTTCACCAACCGGCAAAGCGGGAATCGTGTTAGCAAAAGGCGCGCTCACCAGTAAAACCAGCGGTGAAGGCGATATTCGCAAAGCGTTGGTTGCCGATGGTAATTTGATCGATTGCATTGTCAATCTGCCTGCCAAGCTGTTTTTGAACACCCAAATTCCAGCAGCACTGTGGTTTATGAACCGCGCCCGCTCAGCTCCCATTTCCCAAGGAAAAGGGCAGGGTGAGGGTAACCATCCGCGCAACAATGAAATTTTGTTTATCGATGCCCGTAACTTAGGGCATTTAATCAACCGCCGTACCCGCGAACTTTCGCACGCAGACATTCAGAAAATTGCTGATACGTATCATGCTTGGTTAAATTCTAAATTAAGGCCCTCTCCCTTTGGGAAAGGGTTGGGTGAGGAGCAATCTGTAGGCAAAAAACTACCCGCTTACTTGCTCGAACACGCCCGATCATTACGCAAAAATCAAACCGACGCCGAATCATTACTTTGGCAATTGCTGCGCGACCGGCAATTAAACCAGTGTAAATTCCGCCGCCAGCACCCCATTGAGCCTTATATTCTCGATTTTTATTGCCATGAGCAAAAACTCGCGATTGAATTAGACGGTGGGCAACACAATGAACGAAGCGCGATCGAAAAAGATCGAGATCGTACAGCCTTTCTGGAAAAACAAGGCATCACCGTGCTGCGATTTTGGAATAACGAGGTTTTGCAAAATACGGAAGCGGTGTTGGAGCGGATTTATAACGCCCTCACCCCATCCCTCTCCCAACAGGAGAGGGGGTCGCTGGCAACCGCATCGGTCGTTTCGCAAGAGCTGACTGAAAACGAAAAGTCCTTTTCCACTAAACAACAACAAAACCCCGAATCAAAGCCCTCTCCCGCTGGGAGAGGGTTGGGTGAGGGAGCGGAAGGCGAGCAACAAAGTAACACCGATCTCAAAAATTCCTATCAAGACATCCCTGGTTTCTGTGCTTCCGTACCCATTACCCGAGTAGCTGAACTGGATTACGTTCTGACTCCGGGTCGTTATGTCGGCCTGCCCGATGAAGCAGACGATTTCGATTTCAAAGAACGCTTTACCGCCCTAAAAGCGGAGTTTGAAGCGCAGTTGCGCGAAGAAACCGCACTCAATCAAGCCATTGCTGAGAGTTTGGCGAAGGTGAAGCTATGAGTGAGTGG
>CAZIDT010000106.1:0-5831 GCA_964537855.1 uncultured Nitrosomonas sp. | reverse complement strand
TCCTTCTATCTTTTCCTGTTCTTCCGGATTATATGCCACGATTTCTTCCTAATATTTGAAAAAAATTATTTTTGTTTAAGTAACGCAACCGCTTCGTTTAAACCTACCCGAACTTGTTCAGCTACTTCTCGCAACGGTTTGATACTTACTTCACCACTGCTCGCTTCATCGTCACCGATAATGATCGCAAAGCGTGCCCCACTGGCATCCGCCTTTTTCATCTGCGATTTAAAATTTCCACCCCCACAATGCAAAATGACCTTAAGTTCATTATCTCGAAAATACTCAGCTACTTTCCAACAAAATTTGGCAGCTATTTCACCTTGATAAACCACGTAAACATCTGCCACAGCTCGATGGATTTTTACACCAGTCTCATTCATCAACGCCAGAATCCGTTCAATTCCCATTGCAAAACCACAGGCTGGCGTATGTTTCCCTCCCATCTGCTCAATCAATCCATCGTATCGACCACCTGCGCAAACAGTTCCCTGCGCACCTAATCTATCCGTTATCCACTCAAAAACCGTTCGATTGTAGTAGTCTAAACCTCTAACTAATTTAAGATTAATCTCAAAATCAATACCTTGCTGCTGTAATCGATCCTGCACTTCTTTAAAATGGGCGAGCGATTCTTCGTCTAAATCATCGAGCAACCTGGGTGCGTTAAGAATAATCTCTTGCATAGCTGGATTCTTACTATCCAGAATCCGCAACGGATTGGTATATAACCGTCGTCGCGCATCTTCATCTAAATGATGCAAATGTTGTTCAAAAAAATTAATAAGGCGATTACGATAAACTGCTCGAGAATCAGTGCTTCCCAAAGTGCCAATTTCGAGTCGTAAATTGGAAATGCCTAATTGACGCCATAATCGAGCACACATAATGATAAGCTCTGCATCAATCTCTGCATTTGCATAACCAATAGCCTCAACGCCAACTTGATGAAATTGGCGATAGCGTCCTTTCTGGGGACGCTCATGCCGAAACATCGGTCCATAGTAATATAATCGCTGCGGCCCAGTGTAAAGCAAACTATGCTCAAGCACTGCACGAACACAAGATGCTGTGCCTTCAGGACGTAATGTTAGACTCTCTCCGTTAAGATGATCAACGAAAGTGTACATCTCTTTTTCAACGATATCAGTTGCCGTTCCAATAGAACGTACAAACAAATCCGTTTGTTCAACGATTGGTGTTCGAATATTGTGATAACCATAAGCAGCCAACCAATCTCGAATCGTTGTTTCAAAGAAATCCCACTGATATACCTCATCGGGTAGGATGTCATTCATCCCCCGAATGGCACGGATCGTACTAGACATTCGCTACTTTTCTTTGATATTTGGTACGCACATAGTCGTCGATAATTTGACGGAATTCCCCTGCGATATTATCACCTTTCAGTGTCACGGTTTTCTCACCATCGACATAGACCGGCGCTACCGGATTCTCTCCTGAGCCCGGAAGACTAATACCAATATTGGCGTGCTTGCTTTCACCAGGACCATTCACAACGCACCCCATCACAGCGAGCGTCATATTTTCAACACCGTCATACTC
Organism: uncultured Nitrosomonas sp.; assembly: GCA_964537855.1. Taxonomy (GTDB): domain Bacteria; phylum Pseudomonadota; class Gammaproteobacteria; order Burkholderiales; family Nitrosomonadaceae; genus Nitrosomonas. The sequence continues at coordinate 4,265 of CAZIDT010000106.1, read as the reverse complement.
ATCTCGCCATGTAATCATCTGTTCGCGAACGTAGGTTTGAATGCTTTTTGCCAATTCTTGGAAATAAGTACTCGTTGTTCTTCCACATCCAGGACATGCCGCAACTAATGGAACAAAGGCGCGCAAACCCATTGTTTGCAAAATCTCCTGAGCCACGATCACTTCCCGCGAACGGTCTCCGCCTGGCTCTGGCGTCAAGGAAATTCTGATTGTGTCACCGATTCCCTCAAACAATAGTACTGACAGTGCCGCAGTAGAAGCGACAATACCTTTTGAGCCCATCCCTGCTTCCGTTAATCCCAAATGCAAAGCGTAATCACATTGCGCTGCCAAATCACGGTAAACCGCTATTAAATCCTGCACACCGCTTACTTTACAAGATAGTATGATGTGATCGCGTGGCAAGCCAAGCTCTTCTGCCTTAGCTGCGCTTTCTAGCGCAGAAGTAATCAACGCCTTACGCATAACCTGACCAGCATCCAACGGATCATTGGATTTCGCATTTTCGTCCATGATGCGAGCTAGCATTTCTGGATCGAGACTACCCCAATTAACTCCAATTCGAACAGGCTTATCATAATGGCAAGCGGTTTCAATTAAGGTAGCAAACTGCTCATCACGTTTTTTACCATGACCTACATTACCCGGGTTAATGCGGTACTTTGCTAGCGCCTTAGCACAAGCAGGATAGGCTGTTAATAATTTATGACCATTAAAATGAAAATCCCCAATCAGTGGAACATGGCATCCCATGTCATCTAATCTTGACCGTATCGCCGGTACAGCACTGGCAGCTTCAGCAGTATTTACAGTGATTCTCACTAATTCAGAGCCAGCTCTCGCCAATTGCGCAACTTGAATCGCAGTTGCAACTTCATCCGCAGTATCCGTATTGGTCATGGATTGGACAACAACTGGAGCATCACCCCCAATTACCGTAGAACCCACACGGACACCGACACTTTTTCTTCTCAACATAACATTATGATTTCATTATAAATAATTATACGCCCGATACTCACTCAAGCGAAAAACGCGCTACATCATCAGCTTTTCGAGTATAGGGCACTAAATCAACTGCCTTTCCATTATAGGTAAGACCAACACCCGACGCATTACCAATAACCAAATAAAGCGGGGGCACTCCTTTAACAATTTGCTCTGATCCTCTAGGGTTGGTTTTCATAAAAATAACTTTTCTCTTACTATCTCTTATTTCCACCCAAGATTCTCTAGAAAATGTTAGTTGGACTATTTTTTCACTGCTTTCATTTAAATTTTCTTGTGAATTAATCGGCGCAGCATCTTTATTATCAGTAGTAGTCGGCGCAGCTAATGAAGGAGATTCCGTCGTCAGTGCCTTTTCATTGATTGGCTTGAATGGCTCTACTGCACTCCAAGAAGCAGATGGAAGATTAGGCAGTGGCAAAGACAATTCCATCGTAGTTTGGCCATTTTCTTGCTTCACAGAATCAGCTGGAGTATTCGAAGCATCGCCGCCATTCTTCACAACAAAATACTCATTCCATTCACCATAGTTATAAATACCATAACCCAGCAACACAACCGATAAAATAATGAAAGCAGATATAAACAAGCGGTATAAGCTACCGCTACCGCCAGTATACCCTAGGCGTTTTGATTCAAGCGGAATGCTTTTAGTCTGTTTATTCGAGTTTTGATGAACGATTAATCCGGGTGATTGCGATAATAGCGGGATAAGTGAATTAAAATCGAGCTGAAGAAAATTAGCATAATTACGGATAAACCCCCGCAAGAAAGTACCAGAAGGTAATTTACTAAAATCATTTTCTTCAATTGCAGTAATTTTCTGCTCTGACAACCTTAAGCGACGTGATACTTCGCCTATACTCAAATTACGCTTAATCCGCTCATCTCTCAATATTTGACCAATACTCCCGGGTAACGCACGATTCTCGGTTAGATTAGTTAGATTATCGTGATTATCCTTGCCCTCACTCCGAGATAACATTGGCTCATCATCGCTAGCAATCATCTTGTTGTCACTATTATTTTCATTCATCTCTCAATTTACCCTCGCGCAATGACCTCGCTTCATTGGAATCAGGAAAACGCCTTTGCAATTGAGCGCCATAGCTTGCAACTGCTTGATCATTTCCCAATGCATGCTCAATTCGGATAGCCAACCACAAACTGTCCGCCGAGAGCGGATAAGACTGAATATAGCGCGTAATATTGGTTTGAGCTACTCTTAAATTTCCACTCATATAATCAATCTGAATTAGTCCCAGCACCGCTAGAGGATAATCGGGATATATAATGAGCGCTTTCTGCAAGTATTCTTTCGCCTGCTCAAAATCGTTACGCTTCAAAACACATAAACCCGCATTGGTATAGGATTTCTCAGGTATTTCATAAAGTGGATCTTTAATCGCTTGCATGAAATGGTTGATGGCCAAATCAATTTGAGCAGGATTACGACATAAAAACCAACCATAATTGTTATGCACATCCGCGTCATTCGGTGAAATTCTAATTGCACGCTCAAAGTTCATTTGTGCACGGCCATCTTCACGTAAATCCATATAGATCAACCCTAAAACGTTGTAAGCTGGTGCATAATTATTATTAGCACGCAATGCAATTTCTGCCTCTTCAATTGCAACACGATATTGACCACGGCTGTAATATTGCCCTGCCAATTCAGTGTGAATCTTGGCACGTTCTTGGACTCGTTTCCTTTTTTCTTCGGGTGTAAGATTACTTTCAGGATCTGGTGGGCTAACACAACTGGTAAGCCATAAGAAACTCAAGCCAGCTAATAATGCAGTATAAAATTTAAACACTTACCACTCCTTCAGCGCCACGCTGAGTTCTTCGTGTCTTATCCAAAACATTGCCAGCCAGTTGACCACATGCAGCTGCGATATCATCTCCTCGTGTTTTACGAACGGTAGTTACCAATCCAGCTTGCATCAAAATTTCACGAAAAGTATGAATTGCCTCTTTTGTGGATCGTTTATAACCAGAAGCCGAAAAAGAATTAAAGGGAATCAAGTTAAATTTGCAGGGTATATCCCTAACTAGCTCCACGAGTTGACGCGCATGTTGAGCTGTATCGTTTACACGATCGAGCATCACATACTCAAAGGTAATAAAATTTCTCGGAGAAGCTTGCAAATAGCGCTTACACGCCGCAAGCAACTCATTGAGCGGATATTTCTTGTTAATCGGGACTAATTCGTTACGTAGTTCATCATTCGGCGCATGTAAAGAAACGGCCAAAGCTACCGGGCAACGTTCTCGTAGTCTATCTATGGCTGGTACAATACCTGATGTACTAACCGTTACCCTTCTTCTTGATAAACCATAAGCGCTATCATCGAGCATTAGATCCAATGCAGTAACCACGTTATCAAAATTAGCCAAAGGTTCACCCATACCCATTAGCACGACATTTGTGATTACACGATCAGAAAATTGCTTTTGCTCTGCATAAGTTGTTTCCATTTCCTTATCAGGCTCATGATGAGTTTGCTGCAAAACAGATTGCCTCTGAGATTTCAGCGTTTTATTCGCCCACCACAATTGCCCAATAATTTCTGCAACCGTTAAATTGCGATTGAAACCTTGCTTACCGGTTGCGCAAAAACTGCAATTCAGTGCACAACCTACCTGACTGGATATACACAAAGTGTTCCGCGCTACTTCAGGAATATAGACCATCTCTATCGCATTACCCTGACCTGTCGCTAACAACCATTTTCGTGTTCCATCTTGCGCTGTGTAATCGCTAATCACCTCAGGTGATCGAATCGTTGCTAACGAATACAGTCGCTCGCGGAATAATTTGGCTAAATCGCTCATCTGAGCAAAGTCGGATTCCCCAAATTGATGAATCCAACGGAGCAATTGCTTAGCACGATAAGGTTTCTCTCCAATTTCTTCGCAGAAACGAACAAGACCTGCCGAATCGTAATCAAGCAAATTAACAACAGAATTCATGCGTAACGATCGAATTTGCAATAATTGATCAATTTAACGAGAAAAAATAGACAGCGCTGGAAAAAAACAAGCAATTTCAACGCTTGCTGTTTCCGCTGCATCAGAACCATGCACAGCATTAGCATCGATACTATCTGCAAAATCGGCACGAATCGTGCCTTTATCTGCCTTCTTGGGATCGGTTGCTCCCATTAATTCACGGTTCTTTCTGATCGCATCTTCCCCTTCTAAGACTTGTACCATAACAGGTCCAGAAGTCATAAAACTGACCAAATCAT
>CAZIDT010000105.1:0-5833 GCA_964537855.1 uncultured Nitrosomonas sp. | reverse complement strand
ACGATTTCAGTGGTATAGCGTTCTATGTTGGTTTTGTCGGTCCATTTGCGCGTTTGCAATCGACCTTCAATATAAACCTGTGAGCCTTTCTTTAAATATTCACCAGCAATTTCTGCTTGTTTGCCGAACATGACGACACGATGCCATTCTGTTCGCTCTTGTTTTTCTCCTTCTTTATCTTTCCAGGTATCTGTCGTTGCGATATTTAGATTAGCCATTGCATCACCACTTGGCATATAACGGACTTCAGGGTCTCTTCCTAGATTTCCAACCAAGATCACTTTATTTACCGATGCCATATTATGTGCCTCCCTTTATCAATTGAACCACTTTTTCTTCATCAAAACCTTTTAGGTCTACTTTTAAATAAGCTACTTGCTCATTGGCTAAAACGAGTGCCTCATAAACACCGGGTAATGCGGCCAGTTCTCGTGACAGGTCATTTGCCTGTTGTGCATCCATTTCAGCAACGTGATACATTTTTGATCGAACCGCAGCAGGTGCTTTCATTGTAATGGCGAAATACAACCAAACCAATAGTAACGATGTACAGAATGCGATAATCGCTGATAGGCCGAAATGTTGATATAACCAACCACCTAGGCTGGCTCCGATAAATGCTCCCAGGAACTGGGTACTACTATAAATACCAATGGCTGTTCCTTTTGCTTCAACGGGTGCAATTTTGGAAATAAGTGAAGGCAAACTCGCTTCAAGCAAATTAAAGGCCGTAAAAAAAACAAGCAATGCCACCCCTAATCCCCATAAGGTTTGATGGGTAAAGGCGATTAATCCTTGACTGATCGCCAGCAATGCAATTGCAGCAATAAACACTGGCTTAAGTTTTGCTTTTTTTTCTCCATAGATAATGGCAGGGGTCATGAATAATACAGACAAAGCGAGCACAGGCAAATAAATTTGCCAGTGGTGATCGGCTGCCAACCCAGCTTCGCGCAGCGAAAGAGGGACAATGAGCCAAAGTGCCATCAAAACTGCATGCAAAGCAAAAATACCATAATTTAATCGAAGTAGCTCGGGATTACGTAGTACTGTTGAGAATCGGCTGGTTGAAACTTCTGCATCAGAATGGAAGCGACTGACGACCGGGTCGGGAATAATTTTATGAACCACGACAATGGCAATTATTGCTAGTAAGCCCGTCATAGTGAAAATACCTGGGACACCAATCCATTGATTCAGTATTGGAGCAATCATGAGTGAGATCGCAAAGGTTGCGCCAATCGTCATGCCAATCATTGCCATTGCTTTTGTGCGATGTTCTTCACGGGTCAGATCAGCTGCAAGTGCCATAACTGCGGCAGAAATCGCGCCAGCACCTTGAATCACTCGACCTGCGATGACCCAAAAAATATCAACGGCGGTTGCTGCAATAAAGCTACCGATCGCAAATAGAATGAGGCCCAGATAAATAACAGGTTTACGCCCAATTCGATCGGATAGCCAACCAAATGGAATTTGTAAAATCGCCTGAGTCAAGCCATAGGCACCTAATGCGATACCAATGAGCGTGTAATTATCACCACCTGGTAAATGCTCAGCAAATAACGCAAAAACCGGTAGGATGATAAATAAACCAAACATGCGCAAACCGTAAACACTTGCAAGACCAACTGAAGCGCGCAGTTCGAGAGGGGACATTTTTTCTGGAATGGATAGTGACGACATCAATCTGACTGTGATAAAACTCGAAAGTTGGGTATATTATCAGGTTGACCCATACTTAGATAGCTGATGGAACTAATCAAAATACGAGGGGCGCGTACCCACAATCTCAAAAATATCAATCTGGATATCCCCCGCAATAAGCTAGTTGTTATTACCGGTTTATCCGGATCCGGTAAGTCTTCACTGGCTTTTGATACGCTTTATGCGGAAGGGCAAAGACGGTATGTTGAGTCGTTATCGGCTTATGCTCGACAATTTCTTCAATTAATGGAAAAACCCGATGTTGATTTAATCGAGGGTTTGTCGCCAGCTATTGCCATAGAACAAAAAGCAACTTCCCATAACCCACGCTCAACCGTCGGAACCGTAACAGAAATTCATGATTACTTGCGCTTATTATACGCACGTGTTGGCGATCCTTTTTGCCCGGAACATGGGATAAAACTTTCTGCTCAGAGCGTGTCGCAGATGGTTGATCACGTACTGCAGTTACCTGCAGATACAAAACTTATGATTCTGGCTCCCAGTGTTGTGGCCCGCAAAGGTGAGCAACAGGATCTGTTTGATGAATTACGTGCCCAAGGGTTTATACGAATTCGATTGGATGGGGTTATTTATGAGATTGATCAACTTCCTAAGCTAGTTAAAAATAAAAAGCATACGATTGAAGTGGTGATCGATCGTTTGAAAATTAACGTAGAAGCTAAGCAGCGGCTAGCTGAATCGTTTGAAATGGCGTTACGTCATGGTGATGGGCGTGCCATTGCCGTAGAGATGGATACTGGCCAAGAACATCTTTTTTCGGCCAAATTTAGTTGCCCTATATGTAACTATGCCCTCTCAGAACTAGAACCTCGATTATTTTCATTTAATAACCCGGTAGGTGCTTGCCCAAAATGCGATGGGCTTGGTCAAATGACGTTCTTTGATCCAGAGCGCGTCGTGACATTACCACATTTGTCATTAGCAGCAGGTGCAATTAAACATTGGGATCGGCGCAATCAATTCTATTTTCAAATGTTGACTGCGATTGCAAAACACTATGAGTTTGATATCGAAACACCCTTTGAACGGCTAGATGACAAAATTAAGCAGATTATTTTGTTTGGTTCAGGGAAGGAGAAGATTCAATTCACCTTTCTTAATGAAAGTGGTCGAGCTTCAAAAGAATGCTACCCGTTTGAGGGGGTGATTCCCAACTTATCGCGACGCTATAAAGAAACCGATTCCCAGACTGTTCGGGAAGAACTCGCTAAGTTTATTAACGCCCGTATTTGTCCAGATTGTGAAGGGACTCGTCTATGTCAAGAAGCGCGGCATGTCAGAGTCAACGATCAAGCTATCTATCAAATTAGTGCTTGGCCATTGAGGCAAGCAAAAGCTTTTTTTGATCAATTAAGCCTAGGTGGTCATAAGCAGGAAATTGCTGAGCGCATTATTAAAGAGATCGCTAATCGCCTGCAATTTTTGAACAATGTCGGTTTGGATTATTTATCGTTGGATCGTTCTGCTGATACGTTGTCAGGAGGGGAGGCACAGCGAATTCGTCTAGCAAGTCAGATTGGCTCAGGGTTGACCGGGGTGATGTATGTCCTGGATGAGCCCTCAATCGGATTACACCAGCGCGATAATGGAAGATTGCTCGATACCTTACAGCATCTTCGTAATCTGGGTAACAGCGTCATTGTGGTTGAGCACGATCAAGATGCGATTTTTTTAGCAGACCATGTCGTGGATATGGGACCTGGAGCCGGTGAGCATGGAGGCTGTGTGATTGCACAAGGAGCACCCAGTGATATTCAAAATGATCAAGCTTCATTGACAGGTCAATATCTTTCTGGAAAACGATCGATTGCGATCCCAGCTTCTCGCGCATCTTTTAATCCTGAACGGATTCTAACCATAACTGGCGCAACGGGAAATAATCTAAAACAGGTCGCACTGAATCTTCCAGTAGGTTTGTTAGTTTGTATCACAGGGGTATCGGGATCAGGAAAATCGACTTTGATTAATGACACCCTCTATCGAGCGGTCGCTCAGCATTTGTATGGCAGTAATACTGAGCCTGCTCCTTATCAAGCGCTTGAAGGCATGGCTTTTTTTGATAAAGTGATCAATATCGACCAAACACCGATTGGACGGACCCCACGCTCCAATCCAGCGACTTATACCGGTTTGTTTACTCCCATTCGTGAATTATTTGCAGGCGTGCCCCAGGCCCGAGAGCGTGGTTATACCCCTGGTCGTTTCTCTTTCAATGTGAAAGGGGGGCGCTGTGAGGCTTGCCAAGGTGATGGGGTGATTAAAGTAGAAATGCATTTTTTGCCGGATATTTATGTCTCGTGCGATGTGTGTCATGGTAAGCGCTATAACCGTGAAACATTAGAAATTCAATATAAAGGTAAGAATATTAATGAAATTCTACAAATGACAGTAGAAAATGCTTATGCCTTTTTTGAATCGATTCCCGTTGTGGCACGCAAGCTACAGACTCTACTGAATGTGGGTTTAGGTTATATTACACTTGGGCAATCGGCCACTACGCTATCAGGTGGAGAAGCCCAGCGAGTTAAGCTGTCGTTGGAATTATCCAAGCGTGACACAGGGCGCACATTATATATCCTGGATGAGCCGACAACAGGCCTACACTTTCAGGATATCGACCTATTATTGAAAGTATTGCATCGTTTACGCGACCAAGGGAATACAGTGGTGGTAATCGAGCATAATTTAGATGTGATCAAAACAGCTGACTGGATTATCGACCTGGGTCCTGAAGGAGGGGAGGGTGGAGGACGAATCATCGCTGAAGGTACCCCTGAAAGCGTTGCGGAGCATCCGGAAAGTTTTACAGGGTATTATTTAAAACCTATTCTCGCCACACAAAAAGGTAAGGTATGAATCCACGCGAACTCCTGTTAAATAGTTTTAAGGTTGCACTGGAAGCAGTTGATCCCCTTAAACTGATACCGGCTCATTTACCGAGCCCCCCAAAACGTAATACCTTGGTAGTTGGCGCTGGAAAAGCTGCTGCGGCCATGGCGCAAGCAGTAGAAACCCATTGGCCAGCCGATGCTAATTTGGAAGGCATTGCCATTACCCGATATGGGCATGGTTTACCCACACAGCGGATTACGGTTATTGAAGCCGGGCACCCCATTCCAGACCAAAATGGTGAAATGGCAACACGAGCGATCATGGAGTCTGCCCGCATGCTGGGACCTGATGATTTAATGCTTTGTTTATTCAGTGGAGGTGGGTCGAGTTTACTCTCGATGCCAATTGAAGGAGTTACCTTTGAGGAGCTAAAGGAAATCAATCGGCAGTTAATACGTTGCGGTGCATCGATACAAGAGATCAATACTATCCGTAAGCATCTTTCAGGTATATTAGGAGGAAGGCTTGCTGCAGTCTGTCAAGCACCGATTCAGTGTTTAATTATTTCTGATGTGACCGGGGACAATCCAACGCATGTTTCATCCGGTCCATGTTCACCCGATCCAACGACATACGCTGATGCACTTGCCTTGATTAAGCATTACTCGATCGATATTTCAGCCAATGTCAGAAGTGTTTTGCAACACCGCAGCGAAAATCCTGCAGATGAAACTCCGAAGCCTGGTGATACAGCGTTTCGGAATGTGAAAAGCCGTGTTATCGCAACTGCGCATCAATCATTGGTTGCAGTTGAAAATTTTTTTCGAGAGCATAAAGTAAGGCCGTTGGTATTGGGTGATACAGTTACTGGAGAAGCGCGCGAGGTAGCCAAAGTTTATGCGGCGCTCGCAAGAGAGATTCGTCATTATGGAACCCCATTCAAACCACCCGTTGCATTGATTTCAGGAGGGGAAACGACAGTAACCGTTAAAGGCCAAGGTCGTGGTGGGCGCAATACTGAGTTTTTACTTTCCCTTGCTATTGAGCTAAATGGGTTAGAGCAAGTCTATGCGCTTGCTTGTGACACCGATGGAATCGACGGTACCGAACATAATGCTGGTGCTATTGTAACGCCGGATACTATTGCCAGAGCGCAATTGCTTGGACTCAAACCAATCGATTTACTTAACGACAATGATTCGTATCAATTATTTGAATGGTTGAATGATCTTATTGTAACTGGACCAACACGTACTAATGTGAATGATTA
>CAZIDT010000104.1:0-5856 GCA_964537855.1 uncultured Nitrosomonas sp. | reverse complement strand
TTGTTTTTTGGGATGTTTTTGGAAAAAAAGGACATCCCATGCGCGCTACGATTACTGATATGGGGCCATTGTTGCTATCTCGCATGCTAAATCTCAATGAAACACAGACCGGGGTTTTGACTACGGCCTTCAAGGTTGCTGATGACAATGGTTGGTTATTACTCGACTTGAAGGATTTACGCGCAATACTTCAATATGCATCGGAAAACTCGCAACAGCTAACAACCGCATATGGCAATATCTCCGCAGCGAGTGTTGGCGCGATTCAGCGTACTCTACTGCAATTAGAACATGAGGGAGGGGAATCATTATTTGGGGAGCCCATGTTGAATTTTGCTGATCTAATACAAACAGATCAGCATGGCCATGGAGTCATCAATATCTTATCGGCGGAGAGCTTACATAATACGCCGCGAGTCTATGCGACCTTATTGCTTTGGTTATTATCTGAATTATATGAAAACTTGCCGGAAGTAGGGGATGTTGAGAAACCAAAATTAGTCTTTTTTTTCGATGAAGCGCATTTACTCTTTAATGATGCGCCTAAGGTACTTCTGGAGAAAATAGAGCAAGTGGTTCGTTTAATTCGTTCTAAAGGGGTTGGAGTGTATTTTGTCAGCCAAAATCCCTTGGATATTCCTGATATGGTTCTCGGTCAATTGGGGAATCGTGTGCAACATGCATTAAGAGCGTTTACGCCACGCGATCAAAAAGCGGTGAGAGCAGCAGCCCAGACATTCCGAGTTAATCCGGATATTGATATTGAAACAGTGATAACTGAGCTTGGTGTAGGGGAAGCGCTGATCTCATTTCTGGACGAGAAAGGACGCCCTTCTCCAGTTGAAATTGGTAAAGTATTACCACCTACCAGCAGAGTAGGTCCGGCAACTGAATCTGAAGTGAACCAGGTTATTAAAAGATCAGCATTTTATGGTCATTATGAAAATGCAATTGATCGGGAATCAGTATATGAAATCCTTAACGCTCGGAACGATAATCGTGCACACGGTTCTGAGAAATTAGATGAAGCGCATGGATTCGATTGGCGCTCGTTATTGGGCGCCTCTTCCAATACTAAATCATCAGGGCGAAAAACTCAAAGTATTGTAGAAACGGTTGCTAAAAGTATGGCTAGAACTGTTGGTAATGAAGTGGGTCGGCAAATTTTGCGCGGTGTATTGGGTTCAATTCTAGGTAAAGGCCGCCGTTGATTATATCCATTTTTTCTAGTTTTCTAGTTCGAAATTGGGATATTAATTTGAGTATGAGCACTATCGATCCAGCCGACTTGTCCTGACTGGGTCTGAACCCGTAGCCAATTTGCCCAATAGGCATTCGCTGTAAAAGTAGTATCCTTTTGTAGTTTCTCCAATAGTGTTGCAGTAGTAGCTGGTTCTACAAAAATCGAGCTATTCTTTGGGACACGAACTGTAATCACGGTTTTGAGTGGATAAATAGTCGATTGGGTTACGAGTTTCCGCGCCGTGTTTTTAAGCATTTCGATAATAGCTTGCGATTGGGTTGCTAAAATCATGGATGCTGCATAGTCGTTCTTCTCATAAGCTTGTGAGGCTGCACTGAGTAATTGTTGAGAATGATTGAATAATAGTTGGTCTGATCGATCTGCTCTAATTAATAAGGATTGTTTGAGATTTTCGGTTTCCGCTTCTACCTCAGCAATTTTAGAAGCGGCACTCGGTTGTGATGCGAGTCGATGTAGTTTAGTTTGTGCTTGTGTTGCTTCACTGACACTCTCGCTGTTTGATGGTTTTTGATCTTTCAATTGCGTTTGATAACTGCGAATTAAATCACTTTTTTCTTTAAGTTGTTTTTTCAGTCGATAGATTTCGGCTTCGCATTGTTTGGTGCACGGTAACTTTTCTGGGATTGGGATAATTTCCGATTCAACTTGCTGACTAGATTCAGTTGCTGTGATAGTTTTTGAATCGTGTTTCTGTTGGGGTTGCATACAGCCAACCAGGATCAAGCTTGCTAAAACAATAATCGTTACCAATCTAACTTGTGGTACACATTGTAAGCGTTCGACGTTTCTAAGTAGACTCGACATGGCTTCAACTCGATAATTAAGAGTGTATAGCAAAATGATTAGAATGTTTAAAGCGAGCTATTGGAAATCATTTCAGCGATTTAAAATAATTTCTAGTACGAATTTGCTACCGATATAGGCCAACAGTAAAATCACAAAACCAGTTAGTGTCCAGCGAATCGCGGTATGGCCCCGCCAACCGTATAATTTCCGTCCGGTTAGTAGCGCTGCAAAAATTCCCCATGAGATAAAACCAAACAGTGTTTTATGAGAGAAAGTGATTGACTGTCCAAAAACTTCTTGTGAAAAAAAGACGCCACTTAGTAATGTGAGTGTTAGCAATGTGAAGCCAGTCCATATGATATGGAACAACATTTTTTCCATAGCCAACAAAGGTGGCAAATTGGTCAACAGAGGCGCGAGTGTTGGGTGATGTAGACGATATTCTTGCACGGTCATCAGCAGTGCATGCAATGCGGCAATGGTGAATAAGCTATAAGCCAGCATTGCTACTAACAAGTGCATTTTGAATGCGGTCATTTCAGTATTGGCTAAGGGTCGAACTGAAGGCATCGCAAGCGGTAATAGCACAGCAATTGCTCCAGCGATTGCAATCGGTGCAAATAGATTTTGCAGACCTTTTAGGCGTGGGAAAAAGCCAGTAAACCAATAAATTAACCCAGTTAACCATACAATTGAAGAAATGGCATTACCTACACCAAAGCTAAGGCCTGTTTCAATAAAAATGGATTGAGAGAGGGTTAATCCATGGAGAATAATGGGAATCAGCATGATGAGATGTGATCGCCAATCAGCTCGTGATGGTTCATTGCCTTGATTGACTGGATAAACCGACTGATTCCTCCATCGTGTTTGCCAGAAATACCAGCCTGCAAACGTGTAAAATAGGAAAGCGGGGATATAAACTAATGTGCCAGTCATGCGAAGTAGAGTATAGTTTACTAACCAGAAATTTCGGTGTGCACAGTCTACAATGGGACGGTTTAAATTTAAAGCGTAAAAATTAATAATGAATAATTATTTGAGAGAGCACTATGTTTGAAAATCTTACTGAACGTTTATCCGGTGTAATTAAATCGTTACGTGGTGAGGCAAGATTAACCGAAGAAAACATTCAATCTGCTTTAAGGGAAGTGCGCATGGCCTTGATCGAGGCCGATGTTGCACTACCTGCAATCAAAGACTTTATTGAACGCGTCAAGCAAAAAGCAGTGGGTCAAGATGTACTAGCAAGTCTTTCACCGGGGCAAGCATTGATTGGTGTAGTGCATCAAGAATTGATCGCCATTATGGGTGGTGATAAGGCAGAGTTGAATCTTAGTACATCGCCACCTGCCATAATCTTGATGGCTGGATTGCAAGGTGCAGGTAAAACCACCAGTAGTGGAAAATTAGCTAAGTGGCTGATTGATAAGAAGAAGAAAGTATTACTGGTTTCTTGTGATATTTACCGTCCTGCTGCGATTGATCAGTTGGAATTATTGGCAGAGCAGGTGGGTGCAGATTTTTTTCCGGTTCAGGCAGGGCAACAACCTAAAGAAATTTGTGCTGCAGCGTTAGATTATTCACGAAGAAATCATCATGATGTGATTATTGTCGATACTGCAGGACGTTTGGGTATTGACGAATTCATGATGAAAGAAATCAGCGAGCTTGAGGCATTGCTCAAGCCCATCGAAACCTTCTTTGTGGTTGACGCGATGCAGGGGCAAGATGCGGTGAATACCGCCAAGGCGTTTGCTGATGCACTGCCATTGACCGGCGTTATCCTAACTAAATTGGATGGCGATATGAGAGGTGGGGCTGCACTGTCGGTTCGACATGTGACTGGTAAACCTATTAAATTTGTAGGGATTGCTGAAAAACTAACAGGTTTGGAACCATTTTTTCCTGATCGGATGGCTTCGCGTATTTTAGGTATGGGTGACGTACTGGGCTTGATCGAAGATGCCCAACGTAGCTCAGATCAGAAAGAAGCTGAGAAACTGATGAAGAAAATGAAATCAGGCAAAGGCTTTGATTTGAATGATTTTAAAATGCAGTTTCAACAAATGAAAAAAATGGGTGGAATGAGTGCGATGCTCGATAAATTACCCCATCAATTGAGTCAAGCTGCACAGAACGTTAAAGTGGATGATCGCATTATCAACCGCAATGAAGGTATCATTAATTCCATGACGCAATTGGAGCGCACTAAACCAGATTTGATCAAAGCATCGCGTAAACGTCGTATTGCAGCTGGGGCAGGGGTTTCAGTACAGGAAGTTAACCGACTATTAGCACAGTTTGAGCAAGCTCAGAAAATGATGAAAATGGTTAATAAAGGTGGAATGGCTAAGATGATGCGTGCCATGAAAGGCGTTCTTCCACAGTTTCGTTAAGTTTCTTTTTAGATAAAAGGAAGTGCGGCATTACTCGATAGCATCAGGTGCATTCTCAAGCCCGATTACTTTATTTCCCGCAGTAATCTTTCTACTTGTGAACCAAGCTTGATGCATTTCAAGCGCGTATTTTGCCGGTTTGATCGAAGAATGCGCCGCTGTGGAAAAGGGAGTCATCGCTTCAATGTTGAGGATGGTCCCTTTTTCATCAATAAAAGCAACACTCAAGGGTAACGGCGTATTCAGCATCCACATGCTGTAGAAGTCGATTTTAGGAAACACAAATAACATACCCTGATTTTCAGGTATAGCTGTCCGATTCATTAGTCCTATGGCACGTGTATCATAGGTGTGGGCGATTTCTGCATCGAGTCGATGGCCTTCAATGGATAGCGGAATCAATGGGTTTTCAGCGAGTAATCGTTGACTCAGTGTCAAACCAAAGCAAACGCTGAGCACCAATAGAATTGGTTTACTCATCGACCGGTACTACCAAAACCACCCTCACCGCGGTGGCTTACTTCAAAGTTTTCCACGACATTAAATCGTGCTTGAACCACAGGGATAATCACCAATTGCGCGATGCGCTCCATTGGATTGAGCAAGAATTCGGTTTGCCCACGGTTCCAGCACGATACAAAAATTTGCCCTTGATAATCGGAATCGATCAAACCGACCAGATTACCCAATACAATCCCATGTTTATGCCCTAAACCAGAACGTGGTAATACCACTGCAGCATAGCTGGGGTCGGCAATATGAATGGCAACCCCGGTGGGTATCAGTTGGGTTTCACCGGGTCGCACTGCTAGCGGTTGCTCAGTACAGGCGCGCAGATCTAGCCCTGCTGAACCCGGTGTGGCATAACTAGGTAACTGGGTCTGCAGTCGTATATCCAATATTTTGATATCGATTTTCATGGATTAAGTTAAGAATTCAGGATAAATCAGATAATTACTCAATGGGTTGTTGAGACAAGCTGAAGGTTGTGCCAAAGTAGTACGAACTTCCCCCACCATTGAATGGGTGGGGGATAAACTAATGTCTCCACGAGGTGTCACGTAAACTACTTGCCTTTACTGGTTAATGAGCCTAAGAATGCTTTAACATCTTCGATGAATCCAGGGCCGACTTCGCGGCCAAGTTGATGTTCTGCCATCTCTTCAATAGCTTGTTCTAGCGTGGCAACGGAGCCATCATGGAAATATGGACCAGTTTTAGCAATATTTCTTAGACTGGGTACTTTAAATACTTTTTTATCCGTTTCTAGCCCGGTTATTTCGTATCTACCTAGATCTTTGGTTTCATAGGGTTCAACCAAACCGATTTTTTTGTATGAATTACCGCCGATCGCTACACCGTTGTGACAATTTGCACATCCCATATGGACAAATTTTGTCAAACCGC
>CAZIDT010000103.1:0-5882 GCA_964537855.1 uncultured Nitrosomonas sp. | reverse complement strand
CCACGGTGTGCCGTTGCGTTTCACGAGTCGCTGCTTCATCACTTCTGCGACGAATCGCGCCAATTGCACTCTATCCATGTTTTTTTCACGAATTTGAAGCAATTTCAGGCCTTGTTGAGCTGCCAATTCGATTTTTTGCAACATTGTCGATTCACCGAGCTCTGTTGCTTGAGTTATGGCGTAAACCGAAGGAAGGGATAAACTTCGAATAATAGGTTGATTAGCCGGAAGCAGAGGAGTAACGCTCACATTATCTGGGAATTGCCAGGATAATTGTTGATTTTCACGACCCGTCGGTTCGCCTTGCCATTCATAAACACGGTGGAAATGCAATCTAACGGTTGCATGTTGATAGGCGTAAACTTGAGTTACCCAAGGACTGGCTTGCTTAATTTGAATGCCTAGCTCCTCCTGTAATTCACGTTCCAAGGCGTGTAAAACGGATTCATCCTTCTCAATTTTTCCACCTGGAAATTCCCAATAGCCCGCATAGGGTTTTCCCTCTGGTCGGCTTGTTAGTAAGAATTGACCATCCGGTCGAATCAATACCGCAGCGGCTACTTCAATCATGCCCTTAATATTTTATCGTGAACGAGGCGCTTTTCTGCGTGTGGATTGCATCAGCTTTTGTTTTCCAGACCAATCACGGGCAAATTGCCAAGCAATGCGCCCACTTCGCCCACCTCTTGCTAATGCCCAGCGTAATGCTTCTAATCGAACCGAATCCGTCATTTTCTGGATACCGTAAAAGCTTAACCAGTAGCGAACGATTTCAAGATATTGGTCCTGATCAAAGGGATAAAAGGAGAGCCACAAACCGAAGCGCTCCGATAACGAAATTTTTTCTTCGATGGATTCACTAGGATGAATATCGCCATCGACATGACGTGTATCCAAATTGTCGCTCATTGATTCTGGCATCAGATGACGGCGGTTCGACGTTGCATAAACCAAAATATTTTCTGATGCTCGAGCAATCGAACCATCTAGAATCGCCTTCAGTGCCTTATAGCCTGGCTCATGGGATTCAAATGATAAGTCATCACAATACAAAATAAATCGCTCAGGCCGTTGATAAATTTGCTCAGCAATATCTGGCAAATCGATCAAATCCTGTTTTTCCACTTCGATCAAGCGTAATCCGCTGGCAGCATATTGATGAAGAAGAGCTTTAACTAATGAAGATTTCCCTGTGCCCCGCGCACCTGTCAATAACACATTGTTAGCAGGATATCCCAGGACAAACTGATGGGTATTCTGATCGATGAGCTGCTTTTGCTCATCGATACCCTGTAATGCGTCGAGTTGGATTTGATGGGGATGGGTTACTGGCTGTAGATAGCCAACTTGATTTTGTTTACGCCAACGAAAAGCAGTCGCCACTTTAAAATCAGTCGCTTGTTTAGGCTCAGGCAACAGTAATTCAATTTTTACTAACAGCTCATTCAGTCGATCAAAAACTAAATCTAATTGAGACATGATTCATCAACTGCGATAGTCAGCATTAATCTTGACATAATCATAGGAAAAATCACAGGTCCATACCGTTGCCGCAACCGCTCCACGGTTTAATACAACCCGGATAGTAATTTCAGCTTGCTTCATGACACGTTGCCCAGCTTCTTCCTGATAACTTTTAGCTCTACCCCCTTTTTCAGCGACTAACACCTCATCGAGATAAAGCTGAACTAGATCAACATTCAAATCAGTGATTCCTGAGTTACCGATCGCTGCCAAGATACGACCCAAATTGGGGTCGGAAGCAAAGAAAGCTGTCTTGACTAACGGTGAATGAGCTATGGCAAAAGCAACACGAGAACATTCCTCACGATTTTTACCTTTTTCTACACAAACCGTAATGAATTTGGTTGCACCTTCGCCATCACGCACAATCATCTGAGCCAATTCTCTTGCAACCGCCGTTACTGCCTCTTGAAGCTTAAGGTAATCCGGATCCTCTAAGTGAGTAATCTCAGCATGCCCAGCTCGCCCTGTAGCAATCAGCATCAACGCATCATTGGTCGAAGTATCACCATCGACTGTGATACAGTTAAACGAATGATCCGCCACATGGCGAACCATCAGCTCAAGCACAGGGTTGGCCATGCAAGCATCGGTCCCAATATAGCCAAGCATCGTTGCCATATTCGGGTGGATCATACCGGAGCCTTTAGCAATTCCAGTTATGGTAACTGTTTTTCCTTGAATCTCAATTTGACGTGATACACCTTTCGGTACAATATCTGTTGTCATGATAGCCTGTGCCGCATTAAACCAATTATCTGGTTTTGCATCAGCAAGGGCTTTGGGTAAATTAGCCTTAATCTTCTCAACAGGAAGTGGTTCCATGATAACTCCGGTAGAGAAAGGCAGTATTTGCTCAGGCTGACACGTTAGTAATTCAGCTAGATGCTCACACGTCTCACGTGCATCAATAATGCCTTGTTCTCCAGTTCCTGCATTAGCATTGCCGGTATTGATGACTAAAGCTCGAATGGAAGATGCGTTAACTAGATTCGCCTTCGCTACAACGACAGGCGCTGCACAAAATCGATTTTGTGTGAAAACACCTGCTACATTAACGTTGTTATCTAACACGATGGTGAGTAAGTCCTTACGACCCGCCCGCTTAATCCCAGCCTCGGCGATTCCGAGTGAAATTCCGGTAATGGGTAGCAACTGCTCTGAAAGTAGTGGCGAAATATTAACTGGCATACGTTAAAATATAAAAAAATGAGTTATCGTATCTCATTACGATTGAAGTATTTTGAAAATCTAGTAATCGATACTCAATATATAAAAATTATGAAACTAACGAAAACACAACCATTGTTAGAAGAAAGAGAAGACTCATTCCATGTTGATCGCGAACTAGATGTTCGAGGATTGGTCTGTCCGCTACCAATATTGCGCACAAAAAAAGCCTTATCAGAGATGTCAACCGGTCAAATCATCAAAATAGTCGCAACCGACCCTGGCTCAGTCATTGATTTCCAAGTTTTTGCTGAGCAAACTGCAAATGATCTATTATCTTTCACTGAATCAATCGATGAGTTCGTGTTTTATCTAAAAAAACGCTAATCATCAACTAGTAATCATTTATTGTGATTTAAAGCCCAGCAATCATCATTCGATCGATCAATATCGATCCGCATTGTTTGGAGCCTCGAACAATTACATCACTACCCACCCCAATTATACCCTTCAGCATAGTTTTCAGATTACCGGCAATGGTAATCTCTTCAACAGGGTAACTTATTTCCCCATTCTCAACCCAAAATCCCATCGCACCCCTTGAATAATCCCCTGTTACACCGTTTACACCATGACCTAGCAACTCGGTTACCAGCAATCCTTTATTCATTTTTCTCAAAAGCGCCTTAAAACTCAGTGGTTCAGCACATGTCAGTATGAGATTGTGATTACCACCCGCATTACCCGTTGAATGCAATCCAAGCTTTCGTGCAGAATAACTACTGAGAAAATAACCTTGCACCACGCCATTCTCGATGATACTACGATCTTTCGTAGCAACCCCTTCCTCATCAAAGGCACAACTTGCTAATCCTTTTGGAAGATGGGGCAATTCGCGTAGCTGAATATCGGATGGGAAAATTTGTTTACCAATACTATCCAATAAGAACGATGATTTACGATATAAACTTCCACCGCTGATAGCACTCACCATGTGCCCTATTAAACTGGAGGAAAGCGACGCTTCAAATAGCACTGGCACTTCACAAGTCGAAAGTTTTTTGGCGCCTAAACGCGCAACAGTACGCATTCCGGCTTTCTTACCGACAGCTTCAACTTCCTCCAGATCATGTGCATCGCGCGCAACGCTATACCAATAATCACGCTGCATCATATCCGCTTCACTCGCAATCACAGCACAACTAACGCTATGCCGAGATACAGGATAGCCTCCCATAAAACCCAGACTATTGGCGTATACAAATTGAGAAGCGCCAACTGAAATTGAAGCTCCCTCTGAATTTGTAATACGCTTGTCTACTGCAAGTGCTTCAGCTTCACATCGCTGAGCCAGTTCGATAGCTTGCTCTACAGGCAAGTGCCAAGGATAATATAAATCAAGATCAGGAAATATAGTTGCCAATAAATTGGCCTCTGCAAGCCCAGCACAATCATCTTCCGCAGTATGTCTTGCAATGGATAATGCTGCAGCTACAGTATCATTGATAGCTTGGGGTGAAAAATCAGAAGTGCTGGCGTTGCCGCGTTTCTGTCCAATATAGACTGTTACCGATAATCCCTTATCTCGATTATGTTCTATCGTTTCAACCGCATTCTGACGCACGGTGACATTTAATCCAAAACCATCCGACACATTTGCTTCACACGAAGTTGCTCCACCTTGCTTAGCATGATTCAAAATATCTTTTGCAATCTGTTGTAGCTCTGCAAAAGCATAGGAAAAATCTTGACCGCTTGAACTATCTGGATTCATTCCACCTTCACTTATTTTAACTATGTAATAACAACATCACCGCTTTCCCTAAAAGCAAATGTGCGTAAAATTCAAAAAATATTTACAAAAGCGCTATGATAGCAGCTTCTTCACACTACGATAAATCGATCTGAAATGATGCACAATAGTCATGATGACAATGACCCTGGAGACATTCTCAGTAAAACACAACGAAAAAAAGCAATGCATGCACTCCAAGATATTGGGGAGCAACTTGTCGAATTAGATTCTAAGCAAATTGCAGAGCTTGATTTACCAGAGACATTGGTTAATGCAATTCAGGAAGCCAAGCAAATTACCAAACATGAGGCAAAACGCCGTCAAATGCAGTACATCGGCAAGTTGATGCGTAATATCGATGCCGCACCGATTCAAGAAAAAATCGATTATTGGAAGAATCGTGATACTTACCAAACTGTTTGGTTACATCAATTAGAAAATTGGCGTACCCGACTCTTAGCAGATGAAAATTCATTGTCTGAACTTAAACAACGCTATCCTGAAGCGGATTTGCAACGTTTTCGCACTTTGATCCGCAATACTCAGAAAGAAATACAATTACAAAAACCACCTAAAAGCTTCCGTGCTATTTTTCAAGAATTACGCACACTCATTCCAGAGAAAAAAGTAACCGAGTAATTTACTTTTTACTACTAAATGCGCTGAATTTTGATTCTAGGTCTCAGCAAAGTTAGCCTGTTTTCGTGAGAAACATCACATCTTTAAAAAAATTTCTATAATGTAATTAGCATGTGTATTGATAGTTAATATGCTATTCTGATATTTTTCATTTTTTATTTCATAGGGTAAGCTTATGGCGACTAATGCCAAGACAAAGGTTTCATCTACTGACAGCTTCGCTAAGAATTCCAAAGCGAACGATGATAGTTTTAATCTTCCTAGCAGCAATGCAGCGCACGTATTAGATGTCATGACAAACGATTCTGGCGGTAATTCCCAGACGCTTTGGTCAATTGATGGTAGTGTGAGTAACGCTAGTGGGCCGGATGCAGATCTCTTGTTACCCGATGCAGTAGGCCTAACCAATCTAAGCGAAAAAGGCGCACATATCTGGATCACCGAAGAAGGTAAGGTGGCCTATGAACTTACACCCGATTTAGCATTTGCTCTAAAGGCTTTGCCTCAAGGAGAAAATTTAGTTGATACCTTCAGTTACGCCATGCGTCAAGGCAAAGGCAACAATCCTCTGAGTTGGGCTACTGCCACGATTAAATTTGCAGGTGTTAATGATGTGCCAGAATTGACAGGAACACCTACCGTATTAGGTAATGGCACGATCAATCAACCTTATAACATTTTGACCACTGATTTGTTAGCGGGGTTTACGGATCCCGATGGTGATACGCTATCTGTCTCAAATTTGACTGCTACC